>JBGPIX010000025.1:0-27742 GCA_041485085.1 Candidatus Acidiferrum sp. | reverse complement strand
GCGCCGATGTCCGCCGCCAGCGGCTCGCATTCTTTCAGGTGTTTGAGAATGGTCTGCTTGTGCGGGATGGTGACACTGAAACCACGGATACCGAACTCCGGGACAGCTGCAAGAAAATCGCCGAGCTGGCGCACCAAAAAAGGGAGATAGACCGCATCTAAGTGGCACGCTACAAATCCCGTGTTGTGCAGCAAGGGCGAAAGCGAATGGCCAATGGGATCGCCAATGACTCCGTAGACCCGCGTGCGGCGCGTAAGAAGGTGCGCGCGGTATAGATGCTTCAGTTCGTCGAGTGAAATCTGGCCGGGGGCGGTCGCGGTGGCGATTGGCGCGTACGCCAGCGCACTTCCTTCGCGCAAGGCGAGGATTCGGGCGGGCAGACCGAGCTCGCCCATCGGAGCGGCGACAAAATTCTTCGAATTGCGCGCCAGACGCAGGAGGCGGATGCTGTCGTGGATGCTCCGCGCCTCGGCCGCAATCTTGACGGCTGCGGCCCCGCTGCGCGCCGGAGGATTCATTCTCCGGGGCAAGTCTGGAGTGCGCTCAAAGTCATGGAGGGAGAGCAAGACACGCGGGGGCACGGAATACCCGCGAACGGACTTTCCGGGGAGCTTGTGCAAGGTCTCCACTTCGAGATCGCACCATTGGCAACCGGCTTCGCGGGCTTGGGTCAGCCAGTAGAGTTCGCGGTCCACACCGCCGGCAAACTTGCCTCCCCCTTCGCGGCGGCGACAGGTGGCGAGAAATGTAGCATTCCGAAATTGGCGTTTCTTGAGCCATCGGAGGAATCGCGCACGCTCTGCATCGCTACTCAACCAATCGAGGCGCAACTCAATGGTGCTGGTTTGCCGTAAACCGGAGCGAACCAGTTTTGCCATTTCGGCCGCCGTGGAGGCTGCCGCAACCGCGCAAATCCGCTGCAATCCAGTGCCAAAGAGCCCCATACCCTGCCTTGCGCCGCCAATCCGTTGAAAATACAGGCTAGTAGTATGCCGCATCCGGCGGCCGCGCCCGTATCAAAAGTGTAAAGCAACCCTGGCCAATTGGTTGACGGGTGGTGCAGGCCCTGATACTTTCGCTAGGAAAAGTCCATGCACGGCCCGTCGGGCGTGTTTTCGAAGGAGTTACGGAATGCGCGCTAGAATAGCTGTTTTGTCTCTGTCGATCTTCCTGGGTGCTGCCGCAAGTTCGGCACAAAACGCAGCCCCGGTTGCTCCAATTCCGCAAGTCGACTACAGCACGGTGAATTGTTCCGGATTCGTGACAGACCAGAAAGTGCCGGACGAAATTCGGATCGTCTCCTCAGAGCAGTCCAACTTCAAGATCACCTTTGCGCGCGGCGACTACGTGCACATCAATCGCGGCATGGACAAAGGTGTTCGGGTCGGCGACCGGTTCTCGGTTGTGCGGCCGGTGAAAGATCCCACGGACGTGCCATGGTTCAAGTGGCAGGAAAAACTGCTGAAAGCCATGGGGACGATGTATCTGGACGCGGGGCAACTCCGAGTGGTCAGCGTACAGCCCAAGGTTTCTGTCGCTCGAGTCAGCTTCTCGTGCGAGTTCATGCAGCGCGGCGATATCCTGGTGCCTTATCAGGATCGTCCCGCACCGCCGTATAAGGATCCTGCCGCCTTCGATCACTTCGCGCCCGTGAGCGGCAAGCCGGTGGCGATGGTGGTGGCCGGAAAAGACTATGGCCAGCTTTTCGGCAAACTGAGTGCAATCTACGTGAACCTCGGGACCACTCAAGGTGTCAAAGTCGGCGATTACTTCCGAATCTTCCGATACCAAGGGACCAATGCAGAGACGGTATCAATGGACAAGGACTACCAGTACAAATTGTACGGCTTTGGGAGTGCCCCGCAGCGATATGAATGGAATGATCTGCCGCGCGAAGTGCTCGGCGAGGGAATCGTTCTCAGCGTCAGCCGCAATTCTTCGACCGCAATGATCACTTACAATTCCATCGAGGTCTACGCGGGCGACTACGTCGAAATCGAGTAGTAGCCATTGCACCGATAAATAGTTCAGGCCCGCTGCGGACTCTCCGCGCGGGCCTTTTGTTTTTTCCTGCCACTCGATTTCGATCTTCCCTGTCTAGAGTGGATCCTCAAGGTCCCTCGAAATGCGAACTCTCAGAAAAGATCTCGCAGATAAACCCGAAGAGGCGTGCTTCGGGATCGCGCCAGGCTTCGCGCGGCAAACCCGCCTTGCGACAGGTTTCCGCGAGGAATTGTTCGCGAGTCAGCCGATATTCGATCGCAACCTGAGGAAGAAGAAGTCCACGTTGCGCGCGGAGACGAACGAATAGTCCGTGACGCCCGATTTCAATGGATTCCGGGGCGATCGGTTCCATAGGGGAGAGCAAGGAGATTTCGATGCTGAACTCCCCAAGCTGTTCCTTTTTCATGGGGGCGAAACGCGGATCTTCCAGCGCTGCGCTGGCAGCGCAGCGAACAATGGCTTCTCCCAGCGGTTCGCTCGGTTCGATGACGCCGATGCAACCTTGCAAACGGTTGCGCACATGCAAGGTAACGAAGATCCCGCGGCGCTCCGCGAAAATTCCTTCGCGAGGGAATAGGTGAGGAAGCTTGCGTAAGGCGACGGCTTCCACAACCGCCGTGCGGGCAAGCTGCAGAGCGGCGCGCCGGTCCGCTTCAGAGAGGGACGGCATCCTCGGGCTTCTTGCGGGCTTCGAGCATTCGTAGCCGGCGTCGCTTCTTGATGCTGTCATCGACGTGGCTCCAGAATCGCCGGAAATACTGGGCGGCGGAGACGAGCGCGCTGATGACCACGAGCCACAGCAAGATTCGCGCCAACGGCTTGAGCGACGGGTGCCGCGCGCCGACGATAAGTACCGCGACGGCGCAAACCTGCAGGACCATCTTCGTCTTTCCGAGGGTCGACGCTTCGATCGTGAATCCTTCGGCGGAGGCAATATTTCGCAATCCGAGAACCGTGAATTCCCTGCCGATGATGATCACCACCATCCAAGCAGGGACAAGGTGCATGTCCACAAGCGAAACAAAGGCCGCGGAGATCAGGAGCTTGTCGGCGATAGGATCGAGAAGAATGCCAAGGGTCGTGACCTGAAGGCGCCGCCGCGCCAAATACCCATCCGCCCAATCGGTGGCGGCCGCCAGCAACAGGATCAAAACGCCCCAAACCTCGAAGTGCACGGAAAATCCCCAGAACACGAAGTTGGGACTGCGAGTGAGGAGGATCACGATGAGGACGGGAACGAAAAAGATCCGCAACAGCGTCAGTGAGTTAGGAAGATTCATGAGCGCATAACGGCGGGCGTGCCGCCTTTAGCTTCAGCCACCGCCGTTTCACTATAGACTTGGTGTAAGGATGCGTCAACATGCCAGAGGCACTTGATACCACCCTCCGAGGAGGCTCAATCCATGGGGTTTTTCGGCTTTGGGTAGTTACTCCCTGACAAACTCTATCCTAAAGGTAAAAGTGAGGAAAGCTGTACTCTTTTGTAACGCACCTGCTGCAAACCTGTGCAAATGTGGGAAGTGCACTTTTGCGTGACGGCATTCGGGGCGGGGAGCTTGGACACTCCTGAGGTGCATATAACATTTTTATTTTCAGCAGCTTACAAGCATATAGTTTTCTTGTTTCCTGACCCGTTCGGTAGAATGCGTGCGCCGCTCTTCGCGAGCGAGTCACACTTTCCACAACGTTTTCCACAGAAGATAAGATATCGAGTCTGAAGGGAAATGGGCCTTGGGAGACCTGCAAGTTAATAAAAACAGGGGTTTTGCACGGAATTACTCCACAGTTACTAAGTCCCAATGCGGAGCAGGCCGCTCAGATAGCCCGCGGGCCCCGTAGGAGCCGAATGGGGAGCATGAACATGGCGCTGATTAATCCGAGAACTCCATTAACCGCAATTCCCACAAGGCGAAAAGGCAGCGTCAGCAACCACACGATCGGGTACAGCAAAAGAGCTAGCAGCGCGATCGGCCAGCACAGGAAGAACAGGATGATCCACAATAAGAAAGCAGCCATGGCAGCCTCGGTCTTGGCGGCAACGGAGCAGTCACTGCGAACAGCGACTACTCGGCGCCGGCCTCTATTCTATATTACGAGACAACACGCGGAAAGGTTTCCTCCACCGCGTACTCATTGAGCCGCAGGCGCTTGGCGATAGACGCGGGCACTTCCGCATCGAGCCGCATGTGAGAATCCTCGATTTCCGAGTGGAGGACTCTTCCAAGCGCATGAATCATAGCCAGCGTGCGGCCCTCCGCCAGCGGCAACCGAATCGAAAGCGATACCACCGGATCGGTGGGCATTTCGGCGTCCATGCGCCGCAGCAATTCCTCGATCCCTTCGCCCGTGAGAGCGGACACCAGCACCGGAGAGCCGCATGCACCGGAACTTCTTGCTGAGCCGCTGGTGATGGCATTTCGTTCTTCAGGAGTGAGCCGGTCCATCTTGTTCAGCACGCGCAGCCTGGGGCGGCCGTCGACGCCGAGTTCACGCAAAATCTTGTCGACTTCCTCATCGAGCTCATCGTGGTGCGGATTGGAGACATCGCTCACGTGGAGTATCAAAGCGGCTTCCTGCACTTCTTCGAGGGTAGCGCGAAAAGCCGTCAGCAACCCTTTGGGCAGATCGCGGATAAAACCGACGGTATCGGAAACAAGGACGCGCCGGTTCGACGGAAGGCGCAGTGCGCGAATCGTGGGATCGAGCGTGGCGAACATCCTTGAGGAGACCAGTACGTCGGCACGGCTCAGCGCATTGAACAACGTGGATTTGCCCGCATTGGTGTAGCCCACCAGTGCGATGGTGCCCAGGGG
Source organism: Candidatus Acidiferrum sp. (assembly GCA_041485085.1). Classification (GTDB taxonomy): domain Bacteria; phylum Acidobacteriota; class Terriglobia; order Acidiferrales; family UBA7541; genus Acidiferrum. The sequence continues at coordinate 22,925 of JBGPIX010000025.1, read as the reverse complement.
AATGGCATTGCGCGCCTCGCGCCGCAGTGCCCGTTGCTTGCGGACTTCCTCAATGCTGGCCTGAATCTTGCTGACGCGGTCGCGAATCCGGCGCCGGTCGGTTTCCAATTTTTTTTCACCCGGGCCGCGCACGCCGATGCGTCCCGCTCCGCCGCCTGTTCCACCGGCGCCACCGCCGCCGCTCTTGCCGCCCAGGCGCGACATCGCCGTTCCTTTTCCCGTCAGGCGAGGCAACATGTAATTCAATTGCGCCAATTCGACCTGCAACTGGCCTTCGCGGCTGCGCGCATGGCGCGCGAAAATATCGAGAATCAATTGCGTGCGGTCGATCACCCGGCGTTCCGTGGCTTCCTCGATATTTCGCTGCTGCACGGGAGAGAGGTTGCTGTCGAAGATGATCAGCGGAGCCTGGTGTGCCAAGGCTTCAGCGCGAATTTCATCCAACTTGCCGCGGCCGACCAGTGTTGCGGGATCGGCGGAATCGCGCATCTGGAAGACGGTTCCGGCGATTTCCGCTCCCGCGCTGCGCGCGAGCTCAACCAGTTCCGTGAGCGATTCGCGGCCCTGCTCGCCGGCCGGCATGCCGGGAAAACGAGGAGCACGCTTCCATCCAACGCCCACGAGCAAGGCGCGTTCTGCGTTCGAGACTTGATGTTGTGTCTTGGTCACTGAGATCGGCCGGGAGTCATCGTGCGGGACGTGCGCATTTCCGAGCGGGCTCACCTCTGGATGTGATTATACGCTTCTCGACACGGCCTCGCGACTCAGCCCCAGTCGCTTCGGGCACACGCGGATCAGCGGCGCTTTGCGAAGCCGGCGGACCCGTGTGAAAATGAATTTATGCGAAAACTTACGATTGCTGCGATAAATCTCTTGGCCTCAGGAATGATGCTGGTGGGGATCGCCCAAGCCCGGCAGACACCGCCAGCGAGTCCCCCACAAGCTCCGGCGGCGAATGCCACACAGGCTCCCGCTGCTGGGGCTCCCAAAGCGCCCACGGCGAAACCCGGGGCGGCGGTAAAACCGGGGACAGCGATCAAGCCTAGAACCGCGGTTCCCTTTACGCTCAAAACGCAAAAGGACAAAGTCAGCTATGCGGTGGGAATGAATGTGGGCAAGGGCGTGGCAGCGAAGCTGAAGCAGCAGGCCGTTGATGTGGACCAGGCAATCCTGCTTAAGGGAATGAAGGATGCTCTGGCAGGCGGCAAGATGCTGTTGACGGAGGAAGAAGAACGCAACGTCTTGACGCAACTTTCGCTTGAGGCGCGCAAAAAACAAGAAGAACAAATGAAAGTGGCCGGAGACGCAAACAAGAAAGTAGGCGAGGAATTTCTGTCCGCGAACAAGGTGAAGGATGGCGTGGTCACCCTGCCCAGCGGCCTGCAGTACAAGATACTGACCGCCGGCACTGGACCAAAGCCGGGCGCGGCTGACTCCGTCACCTGCAACTATCGAGGCACACTCATTAATGGCAACGAGTTTGATAGCTCCTATAAGCGCGGCCATCCGGAAACGTTTCCGGTAAGTGGCGTGATCAAGGGATGGACCGAAGGTCTCCAGCTCATGCCTGTGGGATCGAAGTGGCAACTCTTTGTTCCCTCGGATCTGGGATATGGCGATCGCGGCGCGGACCCGCGCTCGGGTATTGGTCCTGGCGCGACCCTCATTTTTGAAGTTGAACTGATCTCGATACAGAGCAAGGAAAAGCCAGCGGAAGCTCCGCCAAAATAGCGCGCGCGTAAACCGCCAAGACGTGGCAAGCCTGCTTACGCAAAACGCTACGGATGCCCCAAGTCTTGTGCCTTAAGCAGTTCCGTCACGCCAGCTTGCACTCCAGGATCGTCCCCAAAGCCGGGAAACCAGTGCACGCCAGCCTCCTTGCGAAACCATGTGAGCTGGCGTTTGGCGTAGCGCCGCGTGGCCTGCTGAATCGCTCCCCGCGCCTCTTCCAACGTAATTTCGCCGCGCAGCACGGAGCGCAATTCGCGGTAACCGATAAAATCAAATGGCTTTGAATCCCCGCTAAGACCGCTTTCCAGCAGTGCTTGGACTTCGCGCATCCAGCCCCCTTCTAGCATTGCGTCGGTTCTGGCGTGGATGCGCTCGATGAGCTTTTCTCGCGGCGGCATCAATCCGATTTTTAGAACGCGCCAGCCTTCCAGCGGAACGCGGCCCTTCCGGTGCACTTCAGAGATCGGTTTGCGCGTCAGAATGCACACTTCGACGGCGCGGATGAGCTTCTGCTCGTCAGCAGGAGCGATTTTCTGGGCTGCTTCCGGGTCGAGCCTCTTCAAGACGCGGTGTAGATAGCCGGGCCGATGCTCTTCGATGCTTGCTCGGAGCCGCTCGCGCAATTCTTCCGAGCGCTGCGGAACGTCCGCCAGACCTTCGAGCAGCGCGCGCAGATACAATCCCGTACCGACGGTGAATACGGGCAGGCGTTCGCGCCGCCGCAAGTCTTCCAGCGTTTGCAAAGCCAACTGGCGGTAGCCCCCGGCGGTTGCTGCATGGTTCGCACTAAAAACGTCAATCAGATGATGTGGTAGACCGTGCCGCTCGGAGAGGCTGGGCTTTGCGGTGCCGATATCAAAGCCGCGATAGAGCTGCGTCGAATCGCAGGCCACAACTTCCCCGCCCAGCCGTTCCGCAACGTATACAGCAAGCACCGACTTTCCCGACGCCGTCGGACCAACGATGGCAACGAGAGGCAGGAGCGCTTTTTTTTCATTCATCGAAAGAGGAGATGCCGGGCGCGAACAAAAAGAAAGATCAGCACGAAAAGGGCGAGGAGCAGACTGCCCAACACCTGTTGGCGCGTGAGTTTCATTATTGCTGATTGAAGTCGCTCGGCAGAATGTTGTAATAGTACCTGTAACGCAATTCGATGTAGGGACCCTTGAATTGTGGAGGCAAAGGCTCAAAAGGAGTTGACGCGCGCACGGAGGAAAAGGCGGCCCGATCCAGCGGTTCTTTCCCGGAGTTGCGCTCGATTACTGGTTCGTCGGACGGCACGTTACCGTCGCGATTGATCCTGAAGGTGAGATAGACGATGCCCTTCTCCCCCAGTTCGACTGACCCCGGCATCACAGAAAACCAATTCCGCTTCACCGTTACGTACACGCGCTGGAGGTAGCTGTTGAAATCAACGCCTTCATCCGGCGTCAGCATTTCAATGCCGCCGTAAGCGGTACCACCGCCACCGCCGCCCCTCCCGCCGCCTCCCGGGAGTTGGCCGCCACCGCCAACCGCACGCGGACCGGAAGGCCGCGATCCTTTCAAGAGGTCTTGAAGGCTCTGGCCAGGTGAATGATCGGTCGGGAGCTGCAATTTGGCATTGGGCCGCGGAGTATCCGGCGCTTCAAGTCTTAGCGCAGGCTTTGGCACATCCAGTTTGGGGGATGGCTGAGTGTCGGGAGGGACAACGTTCTGCTTGGGGATTGGTGCACTCGGCAACTCCTTCACCGGACGTTCCGGCTGTGGCGCCGGTGCAGGCGTCGGAAAGATGGGAGGCGCAACTTCCCGCAACACGCGCGGATCGACGTGGACGCGGGGTGGAGGCGCAGCCGGCCGAGGCGAAGGCTTTAACGATTCCAACGTCCCCGGCGGAAGCAGGGTAACCATTTGCCTTCGCGCGAGCTCCATCTCGGCTTGGGTCGGCTCATGCGATGGAAATAGTTTCGATTGGAACAGCAAAAAAACAAAAAGGATGATGTGAAACGCGATGGAAGAAAACCGCGTTACGACCTGCCACTTGGTCTTCTCTTCTCTCTGCTCGGGAACGATGAGCTGCACTTCCCCGGTGCTGAAAATATCCGGGTCGACCAGATCTTCCGGAACATGCAGCGGGTACGAACTCATCTCCGGTGGCGCGGAGCCGGCCGGCAAGACGATGCGCTCGTCCATGTCTGTCGGCTGCACCGGCGTCGAATGGTCTTCCGTGACGCTGTAGGCTTCGCGATTCACATCGCGGGGCACGACCACACGGGCGGCAATAGAGTCGAGCGGCAGATTTGTGGGGATGGTCGAGCGTCCATCCAACTGCACGATGGGCAGCATGGCCGGTACCAGCGTGCGCTCGTCCATGGTAGTGGGGCGGCGGCGCTGCGTCGGTACATCCAACGCCGCGGTGGGACGAGCATCTATCGGAACCAGAATCCGTGAAATCATCTTGTTTTGTCTTGTGTAACGAATGAGCCTATTTGGACGCGCGCGGCGTGCTCTTGGATGCTTGCCATGACGCGGCTGGCCAATTCGAGCGCGGCGCGTCCCGCCGCACCGTTGGTGCGCGGCTCCTTGCGCGTGCGCACGGCATCGACGAACGCTTCCAGTTCCGCGTGCAACGGCTCGACAGCGGGCGCGTTCAGCTTCTCAAATCCAAACTCCGGCTGCGGGCCCGGCTTCTTTACGCCGATGCGCAGCGCGTCTCGTCGCGCATAATCCAGAGAAATATACTCATGCTGCTGGAAGAAGCGCATCTTGCGCACGCGTTCGGTGGAAACCCGGCTGGCGGTGATATTGGCTACAGCTCCTCCCGCGAATTCCAGGCGCGCATGCGCAATGTCCACTTTTTCCGTCAAGACAGGAATGCCGACGGCTTTGACTTCCACCACTGGTTCGTTAACCAGCGCCAGCAAAATGTCCAGGTCGTGAATCATTAAATCGTAGATCACGTCCACGTCTAGGCTGCGTGGCGTGAAAACGCCGAGCCGGTGCACTTCGAAAAACAGCGGCCGGTTCAGGATTGGCTCCACCGCAATCACGGCAGGATTGAAGCGCTCGACGTGGCCCACTTGCAAGATCCGTCCGTTTTTCTTCGCTGTTTGAAGCAGCGCATCGGCCTCCGCGAGATTCACGGCCATGGGCTTCTCGACAAGAACGTCGAGTCCCATCTCCAGTAGGCGGCAGCCTACATCCGCGTGGGCGACCGTAGGTACGGCCACACTGGCGCAATCCACGCGTCCGCGCAACTCGTCCAAACTATGGAACGTTATAGTCTGAAATTCTTGCGCCACGGCCCCGGCACGTTCTGCGCTTTCGTCGAAGACCCCAACGAGCTCCACGCCTTCGAGTTCCCTGTACACTCGCGCGTGGTTTCGCCCGAATTCGCCGGTACCCACGACGGCGACGCGAATCTTCTTCGACTCTCCCGTCGCCGCGCTCATTCTTTGTTCATTCCCTTCGAAGCGTCATTTGGTTCCGGCACCGCAATCGGCGGGAAAGCCTGAATGGCGATTCCCGCTGCATCCGCCAATTCGATCAGTTTTGCCCGGTCAAAAAGAAGCGTCCGCCCAGCGTCCACCGCAAGCGCGGTAGCACCCGCACCCCTCATCTGTTCGATGGTGGGCAAACCGACCACGGGTACATCAAAGCGCATATCCTGGCCCGGCTTGCTGACTTTCACGACAACCAGCGGCTTGCCGCCCGTGATTCGCGCAGCGCGCGCAATGGTCTCGTCAGTGCCTTCCATGGCTTCCACGGCTACGCAAGCACGATCGGCAATGACCACGGTTTGTCCGATGTCCATGCTGGCGATTTGCCTGCCCACGCCTAGCCCATATGCCATGTCTTCCGCTTCGTGCTCACTGGGAGCGCGCCGCGTGAGCACGCCGGGATCTGGCACTAACGGCTTCAGAAACATCGTCGAATCCACCAGGCGGATACCTTCATCTTCCAGCACTCGCGCCACTGCTCCAATCAGCGAATCGGTGTTTTTCCGTGGCAGCGAAAACAACAGCTTCGCCAGTTTCCAGTCCGGCCGGATCGCGCTGAATATTTTGTTGTGTTTCACCTGTCCGGCCATCACTGCTTGCTTCACGCCTTCCCGATGCATCAGGTCGATAGTCCTACTTAATTCGCCGAGGCTCACCCAGTGCAACCGCTTGGCAATTTTTTCAAGTTCGGGCGACGCTTCTTCCTTCAGTGCGATCACCGCCATGTCGATTCCCTGGCTGCGCGCGCCTTCCAGCACCAGAAACGGAAAGCGCCCGTTTCCCGCGATGAGTCCCCATCCTGTCGAATTGGTGTTCGCGTCGGGCATGAAATCAGCAGTCAGGAGCTACTTCACGATGCCGCGCTCGGCGCTCTCGATGAATTTGATCAATTCCTGCACGTCGGCGGAATCGCCCAGCGTTTCTCTCATTTCGGCAACCGCTTGCGAAGTATTCAGCTTCGCACGCAGCAGCAATCGATACGCGCGCTTCAATGCCTGTAAACGCTCCGGCGAGAATCCCTTGCGCTCCAGACCTATCGCATTGATGCCAAAACTTTTCGTCTCGCGCTCGGTAGCGATTTTGGAAAACGGAGGAACATCCTGCGTAATCACCGTCGATGCGCCGATGTACGCGTAGCGGCCAATCCGGCAAAACTGGTGCACCGGGCAAAACGCGCCAATCGTCGCAAAATCTTCCACCGTCACGTGCCCCGCGAGAGTCGCGCCGTTCACGAAGAGGGTGTTGCTGCCAATCACGCAATCGTGCCCAACATGCGAGTACGCCAGAAAGAAATTTCCGCTGCCTAAGGTCGTCTTAGCGCCGCCTTTATGCGTGCCTCGGCTCACCGTTACGTATTCGCGGAAAATATTGCTGTCGCCGGCAACCAGTTCGGTACGTTCCCCACGAAACGTATAATCCTGAGGATCGCCGCCGATTGCGCTGAACGAATAGAACACATTGTTCTTGCCGAACTTCGATGGGCCGCCAACAGTCGCGTGGGCGCGCAACACACAACCATCGCCCAATTCCACGTCTTCTCCGACCACCGCGTAAGCCCCGATTTTTACGCCCTCACCAAGCTTCGCACTCGCGGCAACATTGGCCTGCGGATGAATTTCGCGCATCGTCATTTCGCGGGTTCTTCAGCCTTGGCAGGGGGTTCGCGATCGATCATCTTGCACATCACCGTGCCTTCCGCGGCCAATTCCCCGTTCACCGTTGCCTTGCCTTCCAATTTGCAGAAGTCGCCGCGCCACGCAAGCACCTTACATTCGATGCGCAGTTGATCGCCAGGCACCACGGGACGCCGGAAGCGCGCGCCATCGATGGCCACAAAAAAGAGCAGCTTGTTGGCGCGATCCGGAATATCCAGCAGCAGCAACAGCCCGCCCGTCTGGGCCATGGCTTCGACAATCAGCACGCCGGGCATGACCGGCCTCCCTGGAAAATGCCCCTGGAAATAATATTCGTTCATCGAAACGTTCTTGATGCCGACGATGCGCTTCAGGCGCTCCACCTCGACAATCGCGTCCACCATGAGAAATGGATAGCGATGCGGCAGCAGCTTCTGAATTTCCACAATATCCAGTATCATTCGCGCTCTCCGTCGCCGCGTATCCTTCAGCGGCGCCTGGCCGTTCCCCCAGAAACTTCTAATTATATGCGAATCGCTACCCTCCGCGATACGCGCTCTTATTCGCTAGCCGCAGCCTCATGGCCTCTCTGAAAACGAGCGGGCAGACCGAGATTCTTTTTCAGCGCTGTCACAAATTTTGCCTGATTGCTCTGATCGCGGCGCATTGATAGCATCTCCGCACCATGCCGGATGCCCAACATGCCAAAGAATTCCTGCGCCTGCTGAAACCACGCCTGCCGCAGATGCTCGCAACGCTGCGCCGATTCGTGACTGCGGAATCGCCTAGCCTGGAAAAAGCGGCTGCCGATCGTTGTTGCGGCGTCATCGCCGTCGAGTGGAAGAAACACGGCGCACGCGTCGAACGAATTAGGCTAAAGCATCGCGGCGATCTTCTCCGCATCACTTACGCACCGGGCAAATCCCGCTCCTCGGGCCAGCTTCTTGTTCTGGGCCATTACGATACGGTCTACTCCACCGGAACGCTCGGCAAAATGCCCTTTCGTGTAAAGGGCGGCAAAGCCTGCGGCCCAGGAACCTTCGACATGAAGGCCGGAATCGTCCAAGCACTCTTTGCATTGCAAGCGCTTCAGCAGGCGGAAACGCCGCTTCGCAAGCGGATCGTTTTTCTTTGGACTTCCGACGAGGAGATCGGCAGCGAAGCCTCTCGCAAGTTTTTCGAAGCGGAAGCGCGCCGCAGCGATGCCGTCTTCGTCCTCGAGCCTTCCTTCGGCCCGCACGGGCTGCTGAAGACGGCGCGCAAGGGTGTCGGCGAAGCCGAATTGATCGTGCATGGCCGCGCCTCGCACGCGGGCCTGGCACCGCAGGAAGGTATCAACGCCATCCACGAACTAGCGCGGCAACTTACGCGCATCGAAAAATGGAGCGATCTGCGCCGCGGCGTCACCGTCAACGCCGGCATCATCGAAGGCGGCACGCGCCCCAACGTCATTCCGGAGCGTGCGCGCGCTGTTCTCGATCTGCGTGCCCTTCGCATTTCCGATATGCGCAGCCTCGAAGGCCGTCTGCACGAACTGCGCCCACTGCAAGCCGGCGCTCGGCTGGAGGTCACCGGCGGCTTCGACCGCCCTCCGCTCGAAAGCAAAATGAGCGCGGCACTCTTCGAACGCGCCCGAATGCTCGCAAGTCAGATGAATCTCACCCTGGGCGAATGCACCGTGGGCGGCGGCTCCGACGGTAATTTCACCGCCGCGCTCGGCATCCCCACCCTCGACGGCCTCGGCGCCGTCGGCGCTGGCGCGCATTCTTCCCGCGAGCACATCCTCATCAACGCCATGCCCGCCCGCGCCGCTCTGCTAGCCGCTTTGCTGGCCACATCTTGATTGACCATGGCAAGAACGTCGTCTATAAGACTCGTGAAGGGAGGAACTCTTGAGCCGTGGCGCACGATGGACACTGGGAGTCTTCTGCCTCCTTTTTGCTGCCATCTTTGTTCTGACTACAGCAAACGCCCCTAATGCCACGGCGGTCATCGTACTCTGGTTATGCGCCGGATTTTGCATGCTGATTTCGCTAGCTTGTTTTTCAAAAGTCGCCAGTGGGCCGGCTGTCCGTATTATCGGAACCCTCGTATTTCTTGCCTATGTTGCCTATCTTGTGGGTGAAATTCGCAAAGGTCTCTGGCGCCCCTATTATGGGACCGCAAGCGAGCATTGGGTAAACGCAATCCTGGGCCTTATTGTCTTCGGATTACCCGGAATCTATGTGGCCTTACACGGCGTCTATCCCCGCTGGGGAAAAGGAGCCAAAGCTTTCTTAGGCGAGGAACAACAGAATGCAAAAGACGAAAATGAAGACGATAGTGGAGGCTAAGCCGACTCAGTGCCCGTAAGTTTTCCGCAAATAATCTGCTGTAGATTGCGTCACATCGTTGTAATCGCTATGCAGGACTTCCTTCAGCGCCGTCTCGGTGGCCATGCCCGCCCCGATGCGGTCGAGAATTCGCTCGATATCGCCCATCCCATTGGCCTGCACGATGTATTCGACGTTCGCCAGCGCCCAGGCATAGGCGTAGCGCGCCCCATCCCCGCCCATCCCCATCCACGAACCTTCCAGCTTGGCAAGAGGAGCAGCGCGACCATCGCCATAGATTTGTGCCAGCACCACGCCGTTTTCGCCGCTGCGCTGCCCTTCCATCCACTGCGCCAATCCCTCTTGAATCCACGTAGGCGCATGCCCATGCGTTTTCTGCTGAACAAAACTGTGCGTCAATTCATGCTTCAGCACTCGCGACAATTCCTGATCCACTCCGCTCAATCCCTGCACTGGCACGCGAATGCGCCCGTCATTCAGCGCGCCCACCCATCCGGGAGCCTTGGTAATGTCCGCAAACGCCTCTTGCGTATACAAAATCACTCCGATGGAATCCGGCGGCGAATAATTCAGCTCCGATTCGATGGCGGAAAAGTGCATCTCCAGCGTACGCAAGACATCACGCGCCAGCGCCGGCGCGGCTGCTCCGCTGTAGCGCAAAGTAAAATGACTGCTCTCGTTTTCCTTGTAGTTCTCTTCTTCCCTCTTGTCCCGCTGTGCCTTCTCGAGCGCCGCCTGCACTTCCGCATCCGGCCTCAAAGCCAGCGCCTTCTTCCACTCCGCGACAGCCTGTTCCAGCTTATTCAAGCCGTAGTAGGCCCAGCCCGCCAATTTTGGCACGTCCGGGTTGTCGGGAGCCACCCGCCTTGCGCGTTCCAGGTATTCCAGCGACTGTTTGTATTCGCTCCGCCGAAGATGGGTGTACGCCACGTTCATCAGCAGCGCCGGTTCGTCTGGGTCGTAGATCAGCGCGGTGCGCTCATCGGCGAGGGCATGGTCCATATCGCCGTGCGATATTTCAAACGTTGCCGCGGCGTGATGCCCCATCGCGGCATTGAAGTTGGCTTGCTTCGTTCCACCGCGCGCTTCACCTTCGAGTTTCGCGATGTAAACACGATCGATCGATCCGTCGTGTACCACAGCGCGCTCGATCGCGTCGCTGTCTCCGCCGCTGATTGGTTGGGCTGCCGGCGGCGCAATCGCCAGGTTCGCAGCATCGGCTCCCGGCCCGCCAGCCATCGGCACCGCGCCACCCTTCTCGATATGATCGACGATGGATTTCGGCAGGCTCAATTCACCCGCGGAGGTCAGATATTTTACCTTGTCGCCTTCTTCGACAGCGCTGAGCGCGCTGATGCGCCGGCCGTTTTTGAGGACAATCGTATCCGCCGCTGCCCGCCCACTCATGCAGAGGAGCGCGGCGCCCAGCAAGACAGCGCGAAATCGGCTGGCTACAATCATTTGGGGTATCTTTTCATTTTACTCCGCCGCAGCGATTCTGCCCGCTCCTCCTTGTTCCTTCATGCCGAAAGTGTCTACACTTCTTGCATGCGGGTAGGGGCAGTCTTTATTGCGCTTTGTTGCTTTCTGGCACCGGCAGTCTTTCCAGCCACGGAAAGATCACCGCATGAATTGTACGATGCCATCAAGGCCCTGCGTGTCGATCCCACCAATGTTTATCGCGTCGCGCCCGCCAATCACATCCAGTTGCGGCGCGGCGACGCTGTTATCTCCTTTGAAGAGGGCGCGTTCGCCTTTTTCTCCCCTCTCGATGGACAGATTACCGGCGCTGTGTTCTCCGGGCGCGGGCACGTTCTGGCGGCGCCTCGCGAACCAGTCGAAAAACAGCAGATGGGACGTTTTCTTGGCGCTCCCGTGCTCGACCAGGAAATCATCAACGGTTATCTTCGATTCACGGACGACACCGCAGACGAACTTCTTCGCCAATTCCACGCCGCGCACCTTGTGGCTCAGACGGAGGTTTCCGTCGGGGCGCAATGGGATTCCGCCGTCGCTGAATTAAACCCCAGCTACACCCTTCGCATTCTATTTGATCGGCTATCGCCTAATCCCAAGCCCTGTTTTTATGCCGGGCTTGAGGGCGTAGCTACTGGCGCCTTCGATGTGGTGCTCGACGCGCAGCGTGACGAGCCTTTCGTCCTTGGCCAGCTTCGCAAGATCAGCGGCAAAACTCTCTACGACGTCTGGACTTCTCATCGGGTTCCAGACTCGCCCGTTCTCCCAGTGGCTTTTCGCGCGCCGCACTACTCGATCGAGACTACGATTTCCTCCAACAACTCTCTGGATGCCACCGCCACCGTGCTTTTGCGCGCGGAAACGGGAACCGAGCGCATGATCGCTTTCCAGCTTTCCCGGGCTCTTACCATCGACAGCGTCACCGGCGAGCACGGCGAGCCTCTAGCCTTTTTTCAGAATGAAGGCATGAGCCTTCAGGAGCGCAGCGCGCGCGGCAACGACTATTTGGATGTCGTGCTCCCGCAAGCTCCCTCGCAAAAGCAGGAATTCACGCTTCATTTTCATTACCGGGGCAACGTCATCCTGGACGCGGGCAACGGCGTGCTGTTTGTCGACGCAAGGGAAAGCTGGTACCCCCATCTTGGGGATAGCGCGGAATTTTCTTCTTATGATTTTCTTTTGCGCTGGCCGCGCAAGCTTCGCTTGATCGCCACCGGCTCCAAGCTCGAGGAGCACGAGGAAGGCGATCTCCGCGTCGGGCATTGGAAGGCCGAGAAACCCATTTCCGTTGCAGGCTTCAATCTCGGTGAATATGCCTCTGTCTCCGTTCCCTCGGGAAGTCATTCCATCGACGTCTACGCCAATCGTGAACTCGAGGAAGCCCTTCGGAAGCGGTTGGCTTCAGAGGGCGCAGATGACTTCTCCTTCCCCTCCGCGCGATTCGGCCATGCCGCGACAGGACACTCCGTCGTGCCGTCGCTTCCCCCTCCCAGCCCGGCGGATGCGCTCAAACAACTTGGCAAAGAGATCGATTCCTCGATGCGTTTTTATGAAACATTCAGTGGTCCTTTTCCATTCCAGAACCTCAGCGTCTCGCAGATTCCCGGAACTTTCGGGCAGGGCTGGCCCGGGCTGCTCTACGTTTCCACCTATTCGTTCTTGCCTTCGCTGGCCCAGCAACGGGCCGGGCTGAGCGTCGCCAGCCAGGAACATTTCACCGAACTGGTTCCCTACCACGAAGTCGCGCACCAATGGTGGGGCAACGTTGTCGCCTGGTCGAGCTACCGCGACCAATGGATTGACGAAGCCATCTCCAACTATCTCGCCGTGCTTTTCGCCGATACCAAGAAGAACCCGGACCACACCTTGCACGTCTGGCTCACACGTTACCGCCAGCAACTCGCTGAAAAATTGCCGGGCGCCACCGAAGCTGCTGGAGATATCGGCGCCCTTACTCTCGGTACACGCCTCAATTCCTCAAAGTCTCCCTCTGCCTACGAGGAGATCGTCTACAGCAAGGGCACATGGATCATTCACATGCTTCGCGAAATGCTGCGCCAGCCTAACGCCAGGAATCCCGATGCGCGGTTCACCGCTCTGCTGCAAACGCTCGTTACCAAGTACGCCTACCGCGCCCTCTCCACCGATGACTTGCGGCACGAAGTGGAAGCCGTCATGACCCCGGGCATGGACCTGGAAGGCGGGCGTTCGATGGAGTGGTTTTTCGAAGAGTGGGTACGCGGGACAGGCATTCCGCACTACCGCGCGGAGTTCACCGTTCACCATACAGAAAAGGGTTATCAGATTGGCGGGAAGCTCTTTCAGACCGGCGTGCCACGCTCGTTCATCGCCAGAGTTCCGCTCTATTCCGGTGGCGCCGGACACGGCACCCTGCTCGGCACGGTAATAGCCGCCGGGCCGGAAACATCCTTTCACTTCGATACGCAAAATCCCCCGCGCAAGATTGTCGTCGATCCCCAGATGACTTTGCTCTGCACCTCGGAATAATCGAGCCGACCATCCATTTGGAGTGCGGCAGCTCGCTGCCGCTTTCTCTTACTTACACAGCTCCAATACAAGACGTCCAATTGAATTCAGGCGCAATCGATCAGAATCCTCGGGTGGATGTTACTTAAATCGCTCAAACAACAGCTGCTGTTCAAGAAGAGGGCTATCCAGATTGAGTTCTACTTTTCCGTCCTCGCCGAACACATAGGCGTAACCCAGCGGATCGCCCGGAATTCCGCGGATCAGACCGGCCTGGACCATCTCGCTCATGCGCGCCGGACGCTTGCCAAAGCGCTTCGCGTATTCATCGGCCAACCCGTTGAGCTGTTTGCCGTCTTCTCTCACCTTCAGCAACTGCAGATGCACCAGGGCATTTTTCTTGACCGAGGGATCGGCCGTTGAATTGTAAATATCCTTCCACAAAAAATACGAAGTCTCGAAGGATTCGCCTTCTGCCGCCACCTTGGCTGCCATGACTTTCATCCACAGCTGCGCGTTCGGTTTCTTGCTTCCTTCCAGAAACGCTTCCGAAGCCTTCTGGTAATCCTTAAGATCGAAGTAGTAGACGAACCCGAGGTCTTCATAGAGGCGCCAATAATCCGGGTTCGCTTGGATGCCCCTCTGAATCAGTTGCACGGCCAGATCCGGCCTTCCAGCGCCGGTAGGTGACGCTTGGCTGAGAAACATCGCGCCAAACCGGTAAGAGATCAGCAGATTCGGATCGAGCGTCGTGGTGATGTCCAGGAGCGGCCAGAGCAACTCGAGATTGGCTTGGCCTCGCACATGTTTGTTTCCGTAGTACTGCACCACACGCGTCCAATAAATGTCCGCCAGCAGCGGAGCATATTCCAGGCTCATCACTTTCATGAGTTTGCCCGAGCGCAGCAGGACGTCATCGCGCTCCTGGCTTGCCGACTCGCGCTGCGCGTCGATGCCATGCTGCAGCCGCCAAATGCCTGCAAATCCGAGCGGCAGGACCAGCAACAACCCCCACGCAATGGGATTCCGCGATTTCATTTCAAATTCTTTCGCGAAAACACGGCGGCTGCGGCCGTCAAAACGATCGCGCAATAAACCACGGTGTACAGCGTGTTTTGCAGGATCAATGCGCCGGGCACCGCTCGCCCATGCGCGGCCAAGGCCATCACATTGAAATTCTCAAAATTGGGCAGCAGGTAGGAAAGCCATCTCGTGAAGGCCGCCATCCCTGGACTCATCACCTCGACCGGCAAGTTCCGCAGTTCCAGCACGTACAAACCCACGATGTACAAGCCTACGGTGAACAAAATCGCCAGCAGCGGCGTCGTAAAGCAGGAGAAGAGCAGCGCCAACGCCACAACCAGCGCCAGCTTCAGCAATATGAAATACACTGCCACCAACACCGCCGCATCGCTCCGCTCCAGCGAATGCTTCGCATAAATCATCATCAGCAACAGTCCCAGCGCCATCGCCGCCGTGTTCACCGCCAGCGTCAGCACCAGCCCCGCGAATTTTCCCAGCAGAAATTCCCATCGCCGCACCGGCTTCGCCAGCAGCGCGTAGAGCGTGCGCTTGTCCATTTCCTTGGAGACCAGTGCGACACCGATGAAGATGGAAATCAACAGCCCGATCACCGAAATGGCGCTCAAGCCCAGGCTCACGATGACCGTCTGCTCGATGCCGATCGAAATCTGGCCCACCGCGATAGCCGCCGCCATCATCAGCAGTGCGAAAAACACCAGGTTGTAGAGCACGCGGTCGCGCACTGCTTCCCGAAATGTATTCAAGGCCACTACGCCGGCGCGCCTCATTTTCCGCTCACTTCCACCGCTGACGCCTGCGCGCGGTCCGCCTCCACCAGGTGCATGAAGTATTCTTCCAGCGTAGCTTTCACCTGCGACACGGCGAGGATGCGCGCTCCTGCTCCCCGTAGTTGCTCGATCGCTGAGTAGAGTTCTTCTTCCGCAACGTGCAAATGGTAACGCTCGCCCGTGCGTGTCGCCTTGGACAGCAGCGGCGGGTTGCTCGCTCCCGTCAACTCAAAGAAGATCTCCATTCCCTGCGTTTTCATGTCCACAAGGGTGCCAGGCGCTCCGACTCCGCGCAGCTTACCTCCGACAATCACGCCCACGCGGTCACACAACATCTCCGCGTCAGAAAGGATGTGCGTGGAAAACATCACCGTCTTTCCATCCTTCTTTAGCTCCAGAATAATGTCGCGCACTTCCCGCCTGCCGACCGGGTCCAGCCCCGACATCGGCTCATCCAGAATCACGACTTTCGGATCGTGCAGAATCGCCTGCGCCAGTCCCACACGCTGCAGCATCCCCTTCGAATATTTTCGGAGCTGTATCTTGCGCGCGGTTTCGAGACCCACTTTCTTCAGCATGCGCTCCACGCGTTCTTTCCGGTCAGCGGCAGTCAGGTCGTGAAACCGCGCGAAATAGTCGAGCATTTCCGCCGCGGTCAGATAATCGTAAAAGTACGGCTGCTCGGGCAGGTAGCCGATGTCGCGATGCATTTCCACGTCGCTGATGGGCTTGCCGAGAATTCGCGCGTTCCCCGCCGTGGGGAAAATCAAGCCCATCAGGAGCTTGATGGTCGTCGATTTACCGGCGCCGTTCGGCCCGATAAATCCAAACACTTCGCCAGTTTCCACCTGCATGTTCAGCCCTTCAAGCGAGGCCTTTTTCTTAAGGTGAAGAAACCCGAAGGGATATTCCTTGGTCAGATTTTCTATTTCAATCGCTGTACCTGGCATGTACTCATTGTTGGCATGCCAAGCCCGACCGTCAATCGCTCAACTGTGAGGATGTGCGCGGAGAGAAACTACAAAGAAGGCAACAGAGAAGAAATCTCCATGTAAAATCAGGAGTCGCTGCGGACTTGCCCAATCTGCACCAATTCCGCTGGCGGGGCTGTCGATGGCGTCATGGGCATCGGCTTCAAGTTCTGCGGGTCGCGCCAGTTATCCAGTATCCCCACCTGCTGCACGCAGGAAACCGTGCACCGCGGAGCGCAAAACTTTTTCGTGGAGTACTCCCGGTGGCGCATTTCCGGCGTGTATTGTGCCAGCGGAATTCCCGGATACCCGCGCTGCTGCGAACACCAGTGCACCAGCCCGTCTTCGCAAATATAGAGGTACCGCGAGCCCGAGCGGCAGCGCCAGTTGTGTTCCTTCCCGCGCGCCACGTTGTGCTGAAACTCGTTGAACCGCGAAAACGACCGCTTGCTCAGCGACATGATTTCTTCAAATATTTCGATCTCCCGCGGTCCCAATGGCTTCAGTTGCCCATTGTGGTCGTGAATGATCCCCACCGTGCTCGTCAGGCCTAGGTCCACCGCGCGGTGCGCAATCCTTAGTGCATCTTCCGGATCCTTCACCCCGCTCCCCAGCACCGAATTGATGTTCACCTGGAAATAGGCGTAATTCGCGAGCAACTCGAGCTTTTGGTCCAGCGTCTTCAAACTCTTCAGGGAAACGTCGTCCGGCTTCGTATTGTCGATGCTGATCTGCAGATGCTCCAGGCCGGCGCGGTTCAATCGCTCGATGCGGTCTTTCGTCAGCAGGAAGCCGTTGGTGATCATGCCCGCGATCATTCCCCGCCGCCGGATGTGGCGAATAATCTCATCCATTTCCGGGTGCAGCAGCGGTTCGCCTCCGCTGATGGTAATAATCGAGGTCCCCATGTCCGCCAGAATATCCAGCCGCTTCTTCATCTCCTCCAAAACCACCGGCTGGGAGAAATCGTCGAACTCGTTGCAGTACGTGCACGCCAGATTGCATCGCCGCGTCGGAATGATATGCACCAGGAAGGGATGCTTCGTGGAAAGCAGCGCCTTCGCGATGGCGCGCAGCTCTCGAGCGCGCGTATGGAAGAAGCGCTCCGCACGCCAAAACCACACCTTTAGCGAAGCATGCGATTTTCCGTATCCTTGGCTCATGAAACCTGCTGAATCCCCCGAGCAAAAATTATACATGACGCCGCTGAACGCTGCTGCACTAATGCCCGACAAGTGCTCTCGCCCATCGCCAATCAGCCGCTTGGTCCTTATCTCTTCAAAAAAACTACCGAAGCCATCCGCCACCTAACCATCGGCACCTCACCGACGTCTTATCCCCCAAAGGTCGGCAAAGCCCAAGAGGTTGCCATGCGAGGTGCCGATGCAATCCTTGGTGTCTGATTTGCGCTATGCCGCACGCGAACTCCGCAAGCGGCCCGGCTTCACGCTGACCGCTGTTCTTTCCCTCGCCCTCGGCATAGGCGCCACAAGTGCCGTCTTCAGCGTCATTTACGCTGTCCTGATTGACCCCTTCCCATACCCTGGCTCCGATCGCATCATGGAGCTTCGCCTGGTGGACAATGCCGGCCATGACCGGTTCACCGGCTTCAGCGGCCCGCAGATGGACCAGCTTCGCCAGGCCAAGTCTGTCGAAAGCGTCGTGGGCATGGATTGGTGGAATCTCACCACCACGGACGGCGACCTTCCCGAAGACGTTCAATCCATCCATATTTCCCCGAATTCCCCCAACCATTGGGGCATCCCCGCGCTCAAAGGCCGCTGGTTGATTCCTTCAGACGCGCCTCCAGGCGAGGAACCGCAGCGCGTGGTCGTTCTCGGTTACCAGTTCTGGCAAAGATACTTCCTCGGCGATCCCAACATCGTCGGCCGCAAAATGCAGCTCGTTCACAAGACCTATGAGATCGTCGGCGTGATGCCGCCTCGGTTCAAATGGGGCGAAGGTGAAATCTACATCCCGCTTCACGTCACGCAAGATCCGCATATCGATTTCGGCACCTCGTTGAAGATCCGGCCCGGCGTCACTGCCGCACAAGCCAGTGCCGAACTCCAGCCCATATTGGAAGAATTCGCAAAACAATCTCCGGATCGTTATCCCGAGAAATTCCGCGTCGGCCTACGCAGCATTATCGAAGTCTACGCCAGGCCCCTCGGACCGACGCTCTATCTGCTGCTTGGCGCGGTTGCTTCCTTGCTCCTGATCGGCTGCGGCAATGTATCCATCCTGCTCCTCGCCCGCGGTGCTGAACGCCAGCATGAACTGGCTGTGCGCGCCTCCGTGGGAGCCGACCGCCTCCGCATCATCCGGCAATTGCTCACCGAGTCGTTGGCTATCGCTGGCGCTGGAACGCTGCTCGGCGTGCTCCTGGCATGGAAGAGTCTCTCACTCATCACCAAATTCCTGCCGGAGGGTTCCTTCCCTGCCGAATCGGTCATCAAGATGAACGTGCCGGTTCTGGTCTTCAGCATCGCTCTGGCGGTCGCCACTGCTGTAGTCTTCGGCCTCTGGCCCGCTCTGCAACTCTCGCGGCCAGACATCGCGCGGCTGATGCAAAGCAGCATGCGGCGCATGACTGCCAGTGCGCACGCCCGGTGCACCCACAGCGCCATGGTCGGAGCTCAGGTGGCCCTCACGCTTCTTCTGCTCACCGTGGCAAGCGCCGCGGGCAAAGGTTTTCTCAAACTTGTAAAGACCGATCTTGGCTACGACCCCGGACACACCATGTCTGTCCCCATTCCCATTCACGACAACACACATGTTTCCTGGCAGGATCGCTCCGAATACTTCGAGCAGCTTCGCGCCAAAATCGCCGCGATGCCCGAAGTTGTTGCCGCTGGCATTTCCACCAATGCCACTCCGCCATCCAACGGCTCGGATACCCGAATTGAAATCATGGGAAACAACGGAGAGAAGCCCGAGGCGCGGCTGAACTTCGTCAGCCCTGAATACTTTCCGCTTCTACGCATTCCGCTGGCACAGGGCCGCATCTGGGATCACGCGGAAACCATGCGCGGTGCCCCGCTCGCGGTCATCAACCAAACCATGGCGCGTCAATATTGGCCCAACAGCAACGCCATCGGTCAGCAGTTTCGCATACCCGGTGCAAAAAGTGAGCCGCCATACTCTCCTGCTGCTCCTGGAAGTGATGGCTGGCTGCAGATCGTCGGCATCGTTGCCGATGCTCGCAACGACGGCTTGCGAAACAAGATCAAACCCTCCATTTATGTACCCTACACGATGCGCCTGCGCATGTTCACCCAGATTCTCGTGCGCACTCAAGTCGCACCAATGTCGATTCTGCGCGATATCCGCGCCCAGCTCATTCAAGTCGATCCCGATCAGCAAGTCATGCGCGTTCGCGATCTGGATGCTTGGATCACCGGGCAGACCGAGTACGCTCAGCAGCGCCTCGTCGCTACGCTGTTCGGTATTTTTTCGATTCTTGCGCTGGTGCTCGCCGCCGTCGGGCTGTACAGCGTCGTCTCCTACGGCGTTGCCACTCGCACCAACGAATTCGGCATTCGCATGGCCCTCGGCGCAAAAGCCGCTGACGTCTTCCGGATCGTCCTGTCTTCGACGGCCCTCAATGTAGGTGGTGGGCTGGCGGTTGGTCTTCTGTTGAGCATCGCCTTTGACAAACTTGCCACAAAGTGGGTGATGGAAAGTT
Organism: Candidatus Acidiferrum sp.; assembly: GCA_041485085.1. Taxonomy (GTDB): domain Bacteria; phylum Acidobacteriota; class Terriglobia; order Acidiferrales; family UBA7541; genus Acidiferrum. Next base: position 3,315 of record JBGPIX010000025.1, on the reverse strand, counting down.
CACGCGACCCGCTCATCCTGGCTGGCGTAACACTCTTGCTCATCCTCGCTGCCGCGCTGGCCTGTTTCGTTCCCGCCCGACGTGCCGCTTCCGTCGATCCCATGGAAGCACTGCGCTACGAGTAGATGGTGCTTCTTCACAGTGGTTTAGGGTGCGCCGCTAGTGCTTCACGAAACGCAGCCAGATTATTCTTATCCACTATCGCCGTGCCCGTATCCACCCAGCTCGGTATCGGCGCTGCCGGAGCGGTTCGCCAGTCCTTGAACTCCTTCACCGCGTTGTGATGCAGGTCGTCCAGGAATTTCAGCCCGTAGTAGCTCATCACATACGGCTTCTGAGCGATCGTTGACGAGATCGCCCCTTTCTCGATCAAATCCAATGTCTTCGGATCTTTATCGAACGCCACGATCGGCACTTTGCCCGCCATATCGAACCGGTTCAAAGCGTCCGCAGCTCCGGGACCTCCTGCCTCTTCCAGGCAGATAATTCCGTCTATTTTTTCTTTCTTCAGGATCATGTCGGAAATCTGGTCAAACGCGCTGCGCCAATCTCCCTTGTCATCCAGGATCTTCGTCAGCTTCATCACCGGAAAATTCTTCAGCGCGTCGGCCACTCCGGCCAATCGATCGTCCAGATTGCGCTGGCCCGGAATGGTGATTACCACGAGGTTTCCTTTGCCGCCATGCGCCGCCATCCGCTTCACGCTTTCTTTCCCGGCCTTCACGTTATCCGTGCCGATGTACAGCACCCTTTTCGACTCCGGCACATCCGCATCCACGCAAATCACCGGAATGCCTGCTGCCACCGCTACATCGATGTCCGCCTTGAAAAAATCCGGTCGCGCCGCGGAAAGACAGATTCCCGCCGGCTGTTTTTCGATGATGTTCCTGAACATCGTTGCCTCTGCGCCAGGATCATAGGTCGCCGGACCGACCATTTCGGCCTTGACCCCCAGGTTATGGGCCGCGTCCATAAAGCCTGCTTGCGCTTCCTGCCAGTACGGCAGATTAATGTTGGTCGCAACGAAATAGTATTTCTCCGTTTCCTCGTGGTAAGGTTTCGCGCATGCACCAATGATCGCCGCCACCAGGAGAACAAGAAAAAATGCCCATGCTGCCGCATATTTCCTCATTGAACTCCTCCTTTCGCATTCGGTCCGGCCTTCGGGGTGTTCCTTGCGCCGATGGCACTCTGGTTGTTAGGGGATTCTCCTTGCTGCACTAGGGAGGCCGTCTCGCAATCGGATTCTAGCACCGCCCGTTGCCACTGGAGCATCTATTTGGTTCCGCGATAGCTCGCCTGACCGTGTTCTAGTCACATAGGGTCGTAAAATGGACCGGCCATTTTGTCATCCCGAGCGTAGCAAGGGATCTGCTTTCTGCAACCACTTTGGGATTTACTCAGGATTTCGTACGAAGCTCTTCGGCAGGAACCGCCACCACTTGCCCATCGCGCCAGATGTACATTGGCAACCCCTCGCGGGCGTGTTCTTCTATAGCATTTTCGACGGCAGCTTTGAGCGCCATCGTCGCGCGCTCGAATAACGGTAGGCCTAGGACGTTTGGAGGTGGCTCAATCATGTTTTCCATAGCGCGTTACTAAGTCATTGTAACGCTTTGTGTCCGATACGCGAAGTTGTCCTGTTTCTTCTGACGCGATAATCGCTGGCGTTGCTGCCGAGTTCTCATACAAAATCCATCGATTCGACAGCGCGCGATAATGAACAAGAAAGTTCGTAATCGAGCGGGCGAATCGGCGCCGTACTACAGCTTCGGGCACGTCATGGCCACCTCGCGAAACCCTTTCTCTTACTCTCGACAGTGCGAGCTCGGCGCTGGGAATCCAGAGATAGAAAAGATGGACGGCATAGTCACAATTCTTCAACTGGCGAGTTACATGGAGATGGGTTCGTCCAGAAAGCGTTGTCTCAACCCAAAATCAGCTTCCTGCTTCATTAGCAGTTCAATCTCCGTAAGCATCAGCCTGCCGGCGCGAAACGCCACGCTTTCTGGAGAAAAGGGCGATAAGCCCGCTGCGATCATGTCCGCATTGATGAAATTTCGGCAATCCGCATACTTCGGCAGGAATTCCCGTGCAAATGTGGTTTTTCCGGCTCCATTCGGTCCCGCGATAATGTAGACGTTTGGGCTCACGAGAAGCCAGAAGCCTACCTTCAGCTACCGCTCTTCGCAAGGAAACTCCGTTCTACCCGATCTCGCCCCCGTCCAATCCTGCTTGCGGCTATCTGTCTGCATCCAAACCACTTGCTAGTAAGTACTTGACAAAGTGCTTACATGTGCCATACTTGTGCTTTGAATCGGGCACAAGGCTTTCCGTGCCCGCCCGTTCATGCTCGTCGACCAGGCAGTTCCTCTAACTCCTTCAAAATCAATGCATCCTCAAAGATTACTTCTTTGTAAACTCCTACCGTCCATAACTCATTTAGAATCAACACTTCTACAAGTGTTCATTCCAAAGAACTTTATCCCCTCTAGAATGAACACTCTTGAAAAACACCAAGGGGGGTGGGGTGTTATGGTTAACCAGCTATTCCTCCGGAGTAACTCTCCCCGTCTGGCGTCCTTGCTCAAGGGACTCTTCCCCCAGTCACAAGTCACTAGTCACCAGTCACTTGCTGGTAGAATCTTGGCAGCTACCATTCAAGGAGTCCCAAATGTCTGAAGCCATGCAACCCGCCATGACCGTTCCGACCCGCATCGAGTCTGACTCCATGGGCAAGATCGACGTCCCCGCCGACCGCTACTACGGCGCGCAGACCGCCCGCTCGCTCATCCACTTCGCCATCGGCAAGGACACCATGCCGCCCGAGTTGATCCGCGCCTTCGGCATCCTCAAAAAAGCCGCCGCGCTCGTGAACCAGGACCTCGGAAAGCTCTCGCACGAAAAATGCAGCCTCATCATGCGGGCCGCCGATGAAGTCATCGAAGGAAAGCTCAACGAGCATTTCCCTCTGCGCATCTGGCAAACCGGCAGCGGCACGCAGACCAACATGAACGTCAACGAAGTCATCTCCAATCGCGCCATCGAAATTGCCGGCGGCGAAATGGGCAGCAAGAAACCCATCCATCCCAACGACGACGTAAATATGTCGCAGTCCTCCAACGACACGTTTCCCGCCGCCATGCACATCGCTGCTGCCACGGAAACGGCGCGCCGCTTGCTCCCTGCGCTGAAAAATCTTCGCGACGCGCTCGACGCCAAAGCCAAGGAATTCGCCGATATCGTAAAAATTGGCCGCACCCATTTGCAGGACGCCACCCCGCTCACCCTCGGCCAGGAATTTTCCGGCTATGT
>JBGPIX010000024.1:0-27826 GCA_041485085.1 Candidatus Acidiferrum sp. | reverse complement strand
CGCGAGGCGCTTGACGTTGGTTCGATTGATTTGCGTGAGGCTGGAATAGTGATTGTTCTCGGGGGCGCCACCGTAGGCCGGCCAATCCTGCTGTTCCTGGGGCGATGCGCCGAAAGCTGCGGGCGTGCTGGCTGCGCTTGCGATCAGTCCTAGGGTGACCGTCATAGCCAGCGAAGCGCGGAGTGGTGTGCGGGCAGAAAATATTTTCATGGGACTAGTTGCCGGGACTTCATTAAGTGGCGGGCGAAGCCGAGGAATCGGAAAAGCTTTCGGCGGCTTCACGGGCGGTTGGGTAAGATTTTAGAAAGCGATCGGCGTGGGCCAGTTTCAAGACGCCATCGATCATCCCTGTGGTGCCGGCGAGACAAAGCGCGCCGCCAGCTGTTTTCACCCGGGAGAAACAGTTCACAATTTTTCCCAAGCCGCCGCTGTCGAGTTTGGTGAGCTTGCTTAGATCGAGTACCACCTTAGTTTGGCCGTCGCGGAGCAGTTGATCCAAGGCGAGCTCCAACTGTTTGCACTCGACGCCCATCTGGAGGGGGCCGCCAAGCTCGAGGATCATGACCCCTGGCTTGAACTCTTTTTTGACGATTTGCACGAGCACCTTTCGCAGCGCCGCCTGATTCTAAAGAGAATAGCCTAAAGTTTTCAAGAGCGAATCAGAGAGCGCATTACCCATTACTCAGGAACCGGGGGCGCCCTTGGCGGCGACTGGCTCCTCGCCTTCATAAGGGAATTCGCGAATCATACGAGCGCAGGCGGTGAGAGCATCGAGAAGCGAGTTTCCCCAGCCGGTGGGAAGAATCGGAGCAATCTTCTGATTGACATGCTTGTCTGCCTGGGCAAAAAACCGTGCAAATTGACCCTGCGGAGGCGCGGCGAATTCTTTCACAGTGATGACGAAGCGGACTTCGCCGGTGCCCTGCTGTTTTTTGAATGAGAAATGGTGCAACAGAGCAAGCTCCTCGGAAACGTCTTTCTGCGCAAATTTCCAATCGCTCACAAATCCTCCGGCCGAAAATCGCGACGCGGGGAACCAACGCTGCGCCGGGGCGAATGTTAGGCCGCGCGAGGAGTTCAAGTCAAGGCTGCGAGAACTTCTCTCGCGTGCACGGACGGAGTGACCCATGATTCGAACGATCTTCATTTTTCCGCGTCTAAGGATGCATGATTAAATTCATCAGGGGAGTGAAGAAGACCTGGATTTAGGGACGACATCGGCAATTGGCGGCCTGCTTTGGAAAGTGCGTCCTGAGATTCCGCTCATGAGTGCGGAGCTCATTGGCCTTGCTGGAACACTGCTATCTGCGATATCCATAGAGGAACAGCAAGCGGGCTAGCTAAAATCCGACTCAGGTTCACTAAATTTTAATGCTCAACAAATTTTCCAGGTCGCACTTGTGTGGTTTGCTTTTCCTGGCCGGTTTGGCCCTCCCCGGCGCCCTTGGCGCCCAAAGGCAGAGCAGCGGGAGACAAACGGTTCCGCAATCCGAGCACAATGCCGCGGAAGCCGTGCGCGTGGACCATGCGCCCAGACTCGATGGAAGCCCAGCCGATCCGCTCTGGCAATCCGCCAAACCGGTGACCGAGTTTCGCCAGCGGGAACCAAACGAGGGCAAAGCCGCGACAGAGAAGACGGAGGTGCGAATTCTCTACACACGGCACGCCGTCTACTTTGGGATTCATTGCTTTGATTCGGAGCCTTCACAAATTGTTGCGAAGGAACTTCGGCGCGACGTAAGCCAAGACCTGGACGACCACTTCGAGATTCTAATTGATTCCAACCATGACCGGCGTGATGCCTATGTTTTTCAAATCAACCCGCTCGGGACGCAAACCGATGGGTTAATCGTGGAAGAACAAGGAAACAACAGCGGCGGCGACTTCGACTCCGGATGGGACGGAGTGTGGATTTCCGAGGCGCGGATCACCGCGGACGGATGGACGGCGACAGTGGAGATTCCCTTCAGTACTTTGAACTTCACCCAGTCGAAGAACGTGATTTGGGGTTTGAATTTCAAGCGGTTCATCCGCAGGAAAAATGAAGAAGATCTTTGGAGCGCTTACCGCCGGACGTATGGCATCGCGAAAGTCTCGCGGGCGGGGGAGCTCACCGGGATCACTGACATCGGGGCGGGAAGACTCTTCATCGTGAAACCGTACGGTTTGGCGCAGTACGACAAGCAGAGCGGCGAGAACGCGAAATTCCCATTGACGGGTGGATTGGATGTCAAATACGGGCTGCGGACAAATCTTGTCGTGAATCTGACCGCAAATACGGATTTCGCGGATACGGATGTGGATCAGGAGCAATTCAATCTGACGCCTTTTAAAATTTTTATTCCGGAAAAGCGGCAGTTTTTTCTGGAGAACGCGGGGGTCTTCAATTTCAACCTGGGCGACCAGGACCAATTGTTTTTCAGCCGGGATATTGGGATCGATCCGGTGACCGGTCAACAAGTGCCAATCAATGCCGGGGCAAAGGTGACCGGCACGATTGGACGGCTGGCGCTGGGGATGATGGAGGTGGACACTCGCTCGAGCGGGCCCAATCCCTACGCAAATTATGCTGTCGCACGGCTGAAGGAATCCTTGTGGGGCGGATCGTATATCGGGGTGATGGGAATCGACAAACGGTCAGGCAGCGTCCCCGACAGTTATAACCAGACGGGAGGAGTGGACACGCGTCTTGTTTTCTTCAAGGACTTCGTCGTCGATGGCCATCTTGCGGGAACGCAATCACCGGGGATATCCAGTGGAGCGAGTGACGTGGGAGCGTCACTAACGTACAAGTCGAACTGGCTTGATGGAGCCGTGGCGCGGCGAAAGATCGGACCCAATTTCAATCCGGAGGTCGGGTTTATCGAAAGGACCGATTCGAATCAAGAGTATGCTGAAGCGACGTTCAAGGTGAGGCCGAAGTGGGCGGGTATCCGCGAACTGCAGTTCGAGGGGTTCATCTTTCACTCTCCCGATACGCATGACGTGGTGCAGACCCAGGAATGGCAGGGAACTTTCCGGGCAGAGTTCAATAGTGGGGCGTATACCGATGACGACATCGCGGATGTGTTCACGCAACGAATCACTACACCGCTCAACATTTACAAGAATATTTTTATTCCAAACGGCTTGTACCATTTCGCGCGGCACCAACTAACCTACGGATCGCGGCAGGACCGGAGGTTCACCTACAATTTCTTCGAGCGCTTCGGGACTTACTATGGGGGGAACTTGAATGAGTTTCGCGTCCGGGCGAACTATCGTCCGACGGCGAAGTTTTCGATTTCCGCATCCCAAACGTGGAACCGGTTTCGATTGCCGCAAGGAAATTTCTCGGTAGATTTGGCGAGCCTGCAAGGGAGCTATTCCTTCTCGCGATTTCTGACGCTCAGCAGCACGCTGCAAATGGATACGGCGAACACCCAGGCCGTCAGCGCAAATTTCCGGCTGCGCTATAACTACCGCCCGGACAGCGATCTTTTTATTATTTACAACGTGGGGACCCAATTCGTCAGCCTCGCGGCCGCCAATCCTCAACAAATTCGCGAGACGCGCTTCGCGGTCAAGTTTACGTATTCCTTTCTTCCCTAGAGTGGGCTCGCGCAACAGTGTCATTTCGGCAGTGAATATTCCTCGACTTCATCGGTGTATTCGCTAGAATTCACTCGCTTGAGATTCTCTCGCTACTATTCCTGTGGAGGCGCGCTATGAAAGTGTATTTGCGTTCACGATTGACGGCTCTTGTGGCAGCACTCATATTCTCGACAATCGCGTTGGCGCAGATCACTATCGCACAAACCACGCAAGAAAATTACATCCCTACTCCTGAGAACTTGAAAGCGCGCACATGGTTCCAGGACGCCAAGTTCGGGATGTTCATTCACTGGGGAGTGTACAGCGTGCTGGGCGATGGGGAATGGATCATGGAGACGCGGCCGATCAATCGAACGGAGTATGCGAAAGTGCCGGCGTTTTTCAACCCCATCAAGTTCGATGCGGCGGCGTGGGTGGCGCTGGCGAAGGCCGCGGGCATGAAGTACATCACCATCACTTCGAAGCATCACGATGGATTCGCGATGTTCGATTCGCACCTGACGGATTGGAACGTCGTGGCGAAGACGCCGTACGGGAAAGATGTGATCGGAATGCTCGCGGCGGAATGTCATAAACAGGGCATTAAGCTGTTCTTGTACCACTCACAGCTGGATTGGCATTCACCGGATTATTTTCCGCGCGGGCGCACGGGGCATCACACGGGCCGTCCGGAGTCCGGGAATTGGGATGCGTATTTGAATTTCATGGATGGGCAGTTGCGCGAGTTATTGACGAATTACGGAGAGATCGGCGGCATCTGGTTCGATGGAATGTGGGACAAGCCGGACGCGGATTGGCATCTCGCCCGAACTTACGGGCTGATTCACCAACTGCAGCCGCAGGCGCTGGTTGGCAGCAATCATCATAAGACTCCGTTTCCTGGGGAGGACTTCCAGATGTTTGAAAAGGACTTGCCGGGACAGCACACCACTGGGTTCAACGAAGAACAATCCGTGAGTACCCTGCCGCTGGAAACGGCGGAAACGATGAACAATGCCTGGGGATTCAATCTGACGGATGAACACTACAAGAGCACGGGCGATTTGATTCGATATATGGTGCGCGCCGCTGGTTCGAACGCGAATTTTCTTCTGAACGTGGGGCCGATGCCGAGCGGGGAAATCCAGCCCGAGTTTGTGCAGCGGTTGACGGAAGTGGGGCAGTGGATGAAGCAGTATGGCGATTCGATTTATGGGACTCGGGGAGGGCCGGTGGCGCCCGGGCCGTGGGGAGTGACGACGCAGCGGGGTTCGACTGTTTACGTGCACGTGCTGGATTGGAATCAGCCAGTGCTGGCGTTGGCGGGAATGCCGCGGCCGGTTCATTCAGCGCGACTGCTGCGCGATGGGAGCAGCGTCGAGTTCAGCGCTGTGAAGGGAGGGCTCGTGCTGAAGATTCCGGAGCCGCGACCAGAGGAAGTGGACCGCGTGATCGTGCTCGAACTAGAAGCCGCGAAGTAGTAAAAGGGATTTACGGCTGCGCCGCTCATCGAGCAGAATTCGTGTTCAGCTCCATGGATTGAGCAGAGGGGTGCCCGAGGCGGTGAAATCCGAAACGTTGCGTGTGACAAAAGTGAGTGCGTGAACTTCAGCGGTGGCCGCGAAGAAGGCATCCATCACGCCGATGGGCTTGCCGACCGCGGAACATCGGCTCACGAGGCGTCCCCAAGTGTTAGCGATGGCAGCCTCTATGGCGAGGATGCGGCCCTCGAAGCGCAGGGGTAGTTCTTCCTGCAACCACGTCTCGAGGCGTGTTTTGCGGGCCCCCGAAGCGAGGCGCTCGGTGCCGTACCGCAGTTCCGCCAAGGTCATTACCGACAGAAAAACGCGATCTTCATCCACCTCTGCCAGCCAACGAATTACGCCAGAGTTCGGCAGCGGCTTCATCCATTCCGAGACGACGGTAGTGTCTAGCAAGAAATTCACAAGTCGATCTCGCGCGGAGCGTCCTTAGCCCGTTCTAGTTGCAAGAAGGAATCGCGCAGGGGCGAAGAGGCAAAGAATTCCGCCAAGTTGCCGACCCGGCGGGTTTTGCGTTCCCATTCTTCAGCCGAGACGATAACGGCAGTGAGTTGGCCATGACGAGTGATGGCTTGGGGACCGCGAGAGACAGCTTTCTCGATGACCTCACTGAATTTAGCTTTGGCTTCGGCTACAGTCCATTGGCTCTTAGGCATGGGACACTCCCGTGAAATAAATAGTCACATAGAACATTATAGTCATATTCATGACAGTATGCAATGGAGAGTCAACGAAGCCATGCAACTCACAGGTGGATTAGGGGTTATGTTACACCAGCGAAATTCAGAGAAGTTCAAATCAAGGAGTGGGTGCGGATTCGTCGATTTTTAGGATGAGCACCTGGCCGTTGGAGTGGAAGGTGCCGCCGGTGGCGGTCTTGGCTTCTTTCATGGGATTGTTGGGGAGGAAGTGAGAGATTTCGGTGACGAGGCCAGAGCTTGCGAGAGTTTTTTCGACGTAGTCGCGTTCGAGATCGATATCGGGATCGATCTTGTGAGTGACACCGTTGTTGCGCTGGTCGCGTTCGAAACCGATGTCGTGGGTTGCGGCGCCGACCCAGAGAGTCTTTCCATCGACCTGGAAGGACGCTTTCCAAATGCGCAGGTGGTTGCGGGTTTTGACGACGCTGATGGGCTCCGCATGGGCCCAGCCATAATCCTGCGGCCGGCCAAAGAGATAGAGGGGGCTCATGGGCATGGTCAAGTAGGATTCCTTGGAGAGGCTCTCGATAAGGCCGTGTAGGACCGTGTCTTTGACGTCGGCGTCCACTTTTACCCAACCCGCAGAGACGAAGACTCGCTTCATTGCATCCTCGGAACCAAGGACCAGGAAATTAACCATGTCACCCGGGTTGCCTTGCTTATCGCCGATGCGGCGCGGGATTTTCGCGAAGAGATCGTTGTCGATGCCAGGAAGCGAACTGACTTGCTTGGCGACCACGCGCGCCGTTCCGCCTTCGGGCGCGTAGACCTCGATGCGGACGGCATAGTTGCCGTCGCCGGTGTCGCTGGTAGTCTGATTGATGCCCACAGAAAGGCGGCCCGAGATAGGGGCGAGAACATCGCGGCGTGCGCCGATGGAAAAAGGTTGAGAGGTGCCTTCATCGCCGATGCGCCCGATGAGCGCGCCACGCCCCGCCTCATTAAAGGGCAGAACGCGGAGAAGGTCTTTGAAGCCGCGAGAGAGACCTTCAGGGCCGTTGTCGTCCCTGGCGTCGACGTACCTCAGCTTGCCGGTGGCCGTAATGAACACGTGTTCGCCAGCCTGGACGTCAATGCCGGTGTCTATCCAGGATTCATCGCCGGTCAGTTGGACTTCCTGAGAAAGGCGCTTTTTGCCCTTGGGCGTTTGCGCAGAAGAGGAATCTTGCACTTGCTGGCCGGCAGATGTCTTCTGCGGAGGCGGTGCAACATTTTCGCGAACAAGTTGCGCGTGAATGGGATTCGGGAACGCGATTGCGAAGAGCAGCCACCCGAGAATCAATGGTAGTTTTTTCATGAGAGGTCGAATCATGGGTGCGGCCATCCCGTGCAGGTCAGGAAGCATCACTGTTAGCAGATGCCCGGGGAAGGTGCAAGTGTTGTCCCATGCACTAACGGACCGTTCGCAGAGAAGCAGCAGGATTCCTTGACGGAGTGTATTGGTGCTTGTAGATTGACAATATGCCGTAGCGTTGAGAGGACATACCCGCTCCCAGATATGCCCTTCCGTGTGGAGAACCGCGACAGGCGGAGAGAGAAACAACAACTGACCCGAGTGAGGACTACGGCAAAAGGCATGAAAAAACTTCAACGAAAGCTGGTGATGATCGGTTTGTGCGCGGTGATAGCGCTATCAGCGGCTGGACAAGCCCCGGTGCAAACGCAAACCCCGCCACCTGCGCAAGCGCCTGCGCCATCACAGCGCACACGCACCGTTCCGCAAGGCACGGTGAGCGTGGATGGCAGCGAGGCGATGTTTACAACCATCTGCGCGCTGCTCGCGGCGGGGTTCGAATCGAACGTCAGCGCCGACAATTGGACCGCGTTCCGTGCCCAAATGCGCGAGCGCTTGCGACACCAGCAGGGTCCGGCGGTGGAGGCGGTGCGTGAATTTTACCGGCGGCACGAGCTGCGCGATCCCGGGGAGACGCTTTCACGGTATTTGTGGTTTGGTTTAGTCTCAGGGTCCGCCCCCTCGTTTCAGCCGGTTTTGAGGCGGGACGATTTGCCTCCGGAAGTGATCGCGCTCGAAGGATTCAGCGAAATCCTCTCGAACTATTACCAGGAACAGAAAATCGGGCAACTTTGGCGGCAGGTGCAGCCGATTTATAACCGCGAAGTCGAGCGGCTGCACGATCCGGTGTCACAAATCGTATTCGTTACTTCGGGATATTTGCGTGAGATCATTGAGCAGTCCGGGCCGCGGACGTTTGCCATCGTCGTCGAGCCGCTGGTGGGGCGCATTACCAACGTGCGAAATTTTGGGAATCACTACGCGCTGGTATTGAGCGGAGGAGAAGAAATTCCCACGGATCTGGTGCGTCACGCGTTTCTGCACTTCCTGCTGGATCCGCTGCCGCTAATGTATGCCCACGTTACCGCGGTAAAACGCCCTTTATTTGAAAAGGCTGCGGCCGCCCCGCGCCTGGCGCCGGAGCTAAAAGACGACTACGCATCGTATTTCGCGGAATGCCTGGTGCGCGCGGTGGAGCTAAAACTCAAGCGCATGTCGCCCGGCGAACGGGAAGCGGCGATGAGCCGGGACGATGAAGCGGGGTACGTCCTGGTGAGCCCGCTGTTTGCGGCACTGCCCAAATTCGAAAATTCCGAACCTTCGATGAAGTACTTTTTCCCGGACTTGGTGAGGGGCATCGATATCCAAGCTGAGACTAAGCGGCTGGCGGCGGTGAAATTCGCGCCTGCCGATGTTGTGAATCCGGAGGACGAAGCCGCGAACGAAAAGATTGCGCGCGAGAAAAAGGCCGCTCCAACCACGGTGCCAAATGATGCGGAAGTGATTATCGCTCTGACGGAGGGCGAGCGGCGGATCGCGGAAAAAAATCCGCGAGCGGCGGAGGCTTCGTTTCAAAAAGTCCTGACGAAATATCCGGATCAGCCGCGGGCGTGGTATGGAATTGGATTAGTGGCCATGCTGGATAAAGACGCTGCAAGGGCCAAGCAGGTGTTCGGGCGCCTGACGGTCGGCGAACATGCCGCGACTGAGGATCCCATGGTACTTGTGTGGTCGCACGTTTATCTCGCTCGGATTTATGATTATGAGGGGAATGCGGAAGTGGCGAGGACCGAGTATCAATCTGCGCTGGCAGTGCAGGGTGGCCCCGCCCAGGCCAAACTGACGGCACAAAAAGAGTTAGCTAATCTGGGCGGAGGGAAGCCCGAAGCCCGGCCCTAAGCGATGTCCGAATTCGAATGGCCCCGGGCAAATCAGGGGAATGTATGGGCAGTCGCAATTCGGCTGGAGGAGTAAGGTAAAGTGGAGCAGCAAATGAAAAGTTCCCGGCGATTGTTGAGCCGATCAGGTGCGATCGCAGGATTGATGTTGTGCTGGAATGGAGTTGCCGCAGCACAGGGCGGAGCCGCCGCTGGGGCCGCCGCCGCTTCCTCAACAAACAAGACTATCGCCAGGGACACTTCTCCGTTGAACCCAGAAAACTCGCTGGAACTGATCAAGCCTCCAGAGCATCAAGAAGAGGCGGCTTATAGAACTTTCCAGGCCGTTTCAACTGAAGATCCAAAAAGAAAAATTGAACTCGGGGAAGCGCTCTTGAAGAAGTATCCGATCACCCAGTACCGGCCTAGGATTTATGCTGCGCTAGTTGCCGCCTATCTCCAAACTAATCAGATACAAAAGATGGAAGAAGTCGGCGAAAAAGACCTTGTATTGAACCCGAAGGATGTGCAGGTGCTGGCAATGCTGGGGCAGACGCTTCCGCGGACTGTTACAGCGACCACACCCGAACCGGAAAAACGTCTGGACAAAGCGGAACAATACGCGACGCGGGCTATAGAGGGTACGCTGGCGCTCAAGAAGCCCGAGGGATTCACGGACGACGAATTTGAAAAGGCCAAGAGCCAGACCTTGGCAATTGCGCACAGCGGGTTAGGGCTGGTGGATTTCCACCGCGGGAAATACGCCGAAGCGATCGCCGAACTGGAACAATCCGTAAAACTGGATCCCCGAGCTGATCCCGTGAATTATTACGTGCTAGGAGTAGCCCGGCATAATTCTTCACATTTTCTTGAAGCAGCAGCCGCATTCCGCAAGTGTGCGGAGTTTCAAGGAAGCCTGCAGGCAACGTGCAAGGACGGCGCCGAAAAAGATACGAACAGAGCCGCGGCGCAGGGGAGCTCTCCGAAGTAGTTCTGTGTTGCAGCAGTTGCGAATCTCGAGTGAACCAAGAAGGGAAGAGGAGAAAAAGGATGAGAAGGAATCGGAAGTTTTTTTTGGAAGCCGTAACCGTCGCCGCGTTGCTGGCATGCACGAACGGGGCCGCACCGGCGCAAAGTGCGCAATCCGGGCAGGGAAGCCAGAGTCAGCCTCCCGCGCAGCAGACGGATAAATCGAAGACGCCGGAGGTTACACCCCTCACGCTGGACGCAGCGACGCCGGTGAATGCGGAGGAGGATGCCGCGTACAAAGCCTTTTCTACCGTGCTTCCGACTGATTCCGCCAAGAAGATTGAGCTCGGGGAAGCCTTCATCCAGAAATATCCCGAGAGCCGCTACAGATCACCGGTTTACGGGGCGTTGACTTTTGCCTACGTACAGGCTGGGAACATGCAAAAGATGCAGGAAACTGGTGAGAAAGAAATCGCGCTGGCGCCGAATGACGTTTCCACGCTTTCGCTGCTGGCGCAAACTCTGCCGCGAGGCATCCGCGGGAGTGCCAGTTCCGCCGAAAACATGCAGACCCTGGCCAAAGCCGAACAATACTCCAAACAAGCCATCGAGGTTGCGCCAACGCTCCCCAAGCCGGAGGGCATGACCGACGAGGCTTTCGCCTCCGCGAAGAGTCAGGCGCTGGCGATGGCTCACAGCGGCCTGGGACTGGTCTACGTTCGGCGGGGGAAGAATGCCGAAGCGATTCCGGAGCTGGAGCAGGCAATAAAGGTGGATCCGAACCCCGACCCGGTGAACTTTTACCTGCTCGGGATGGCCAATAAAGCCACGTCGCACTTCGATGATGCCGTTGCGGCGTTCAACAAGTGCGTGGCGATGCCGGGTCCCATGCAGGGGACCTGCAAGGCCCAGGCGGACGATGCCAAGAAACTTGGTGCGACGCAATTAAGCGCGCCGAAGTGAGCCAGACCGCCGACACGGCGGAATTATGCAAGAGACTATCCGGATCGCCGACGGAGCGCTTGAGGAGCGTTTAGGGTACAAATTTTCAACGAGAGAGCTCCTCGAGAGGTCGCTGACCCATAGCTCAGCAGTCCCCGACTTGCGCGCAGCAGGTTCCGAAGAGGCTGTCTCTGCCGTGCTTCCCCGTGACAACGAGCGGCTCGAATTTCTAGGGGATGCCGTGCTTGAGCTGCTTACGAGCGAATATCTTCTGGCATCCTTTCCGGAGTGGAGCGAAGGACAACTCTCCAAGAGCCGCGCGCGGATCGTAAATGCCGGTTCCTTGGAGGCGGCAGCGCGCCGGCTGCGCTTGGGAGAGCATTTGCGGTTAGGGCGCGGAGAAGAGAAGACCGGCGGACGAGAGAAGCAGACGCTCCTGGCCGACGCGTTCGAAGCGGTGGTAGCTGCAGTTTACCTCGATGGCGGGCTGGGCGCCGCCCGCGAGGTGCTGCGAAAGCACCTCTTCGATCAGGCCCTCGAGGAGCGCGGCGAGCGCATCTCGGAGTCCGATCGCAAGTCCGCACTGCAGGAGCTTTTGCAGGGGCAGGGGCGAGCACCGGCGGAATATCGCGTAGCCGGAGAGAGCGGCCCCGACCACCAAAAAATTTTCCAGATCGAGGTTTGGATCGACGGGGAATACATGGCCACAGGCGAAGGCAGCACGAAAAAGGAAGCCGAACAGCGTGCGGCGCGCAGCGCTTTGGAACAACTCGAACGCGCGGAAGCGAAAGGCTGAGGCAGAATGCCGGAAGAGACACTGACACCTACAGAAGAACAAGCACCGGAGAAGAAACAAGAGCACCACGGGGACCAGACCACGATCTCCGAATATCTGGAATCACTTCTCGTGACCGTAATTCTGGCCTTGTTTGGGACGAGCTTTATCGTGCAAGCCTTCAAGATCCCCTCGGCTTCGATGGAAGGCACTCTGCTGATCGGCGACCACTTGCTTGTAAATAAATTTATTTTTGGTGGAACTGGCGCCTGGTACGAGAAAATTCTGCCGTATCGTCCACTCGAACGCGGCGACATTATTGTTTTCAAATACCCCTATGCCGACCACCAGCATTTTGTGAAACGGGTCATCGGCCTGCCCGGCGACCATCTTAAGGTCGTCGACGGGGACGTGTACATCAACGGCAAGCATTTGAACGAGCCCTATGCTGTCCATGACGCCTCCGTGTTCGCCGATCCCTTCAATTACTCTTTTCCACCAGCGCGCGGACAAATGATGTCTCCCAACGCCATCCCGGAATGGAGGCCGGAAATCCGTAAGTATGTTCAGGGCGATGAGATCGTCGTTCCGCTCGGGAAATATTTCGCCATGGGCGACAACCGCGATCATAGCCAGGACAGCCGTTACTGGGGATTTGTGGACCGCGACGCCATCATGGGACGGCCTTTCCTGATTTATTGGTCGGTGGAGGCGAAGAGCAGCGACTACAACACCGAGAGCACTTTTTGGTCCCGATTGGTGGGCGTTTTTGAGACGCTCGCGCATTTGCCTACCCGCACGAGATGGGGCCGCATGCTCCACACTGTGCACTAGGTTCTTGATCAGCGCCCCGCGTCGGAGTTGCGAGAAACCCTTCCATATTGTTCCGGGTTGGGATGCGCCCTACCTTTTTGCCGATGAGTCTGCGAGACTTCCGAGCTAGATGACCAAGCTGCAAAAGTGGTGGAAACCAGCGCTGGCGATCGTCGTGTTCGCCATCGCCTTGCAGGTCTGCGTGTCTTTCCTCGCGCGGACTCACCGCGTGCACACCTACCTGGTCGCGCATCTGGAACGAGCTTTCGGACGACAGGTGGAAGTCGTCAGCTTCGACGCGCGGATTCTGCCCAGTCCGCAGCTGGATGCCAACGGTGTGACCGTTGGCGAAGACCCCGCTTTCGGCCATGAATACTTTCTTCGCGCGGACCGTCTGAGCGCCGGACTGCGTTGGATGGGTCAGCTGCGCGGCCATTTTGAGTTTGGGACCATGTCGCTCAACAAGCCAAGCTTGATTCTGGTGCGAAACTCGGAGGGCCACTGGAATCTGGAGAGGTGGCTGCCGCCGCCAAAAGCCGATTCCGTGCAAGGCCCGCGCTCATATGGACCGCCTTCGCCTGTCGCTCCAGTGAACCGCTTGCAAAAAATCGACTTTGACGAGGGGCGGATCAATTTTAAGTCCGGCGATGACAAGTTGCCCTTTGCTTTCATCGGTGTCTCGGGAAGCGTGGAGCAGATCTCGCCCGGGCGCTGGCAATTGCAACTGGAGGCTCAGCCTTGGCGGAGTGGAGTCTCGCTGCAATCGGCGGGAACGATCAGAGTGGTTGGTGACGTGGCGGGAACTTCAACGCGGTTGCAGCCCGCGGAGATCACTCTGCGCTGGAGTGCGGCGTCATTGGCGGACGTCTTCCGGCTCTTCCGCGGACAGGATTACGGTGTGCGCGGGGTGTTTGCACTGGACGCCTCGGCGAAAAGTGCAAGCGCCAAGGAAGATGGTCCTGGAGACTGGAAATTTTCAGTGCAAGGACGCGCCGGGCAGATTCATCGCTGGGATTTGACGGAACGTGCCGATAACCCCAGCCTTAACGCAAACGTAAAGGGAAGTTGGAACGTTGGCACAGGGCGCCTGCTCGCGGAGGAAATCGCGGTCGAGGGTCCAAGATCGAATCTCCGCGGAATGTTTAGCCTTGCGAGCGGAAGCGCTCCTGGGATGGAATTGCGCCTTGATTCGCTCGGAGTACAAGCCTCGGACTTGTTGGCCTGGTACCGCGCGTTTCATCCTGGCGTAGCGGAAGGTGTGACGGCGGAACAGTATTTTACGGGTGGAATGGTTTTGCGCGGATGGCCCCTGGCGCTCGAATCGGTGGCGTTTTCGAGCAAGGGCGGAATCGTAAAAGTGCCTGGCTTCGCAGAGCCAGTGCGAATCGGTCCTTTCGGCGGCGGGCGCGAGCGAAGCGTATTAACGGTGGGGCCGTTGCGGGTTGCCCTCGGCGGCGAACTACGTGACGTAACAGCGCCCAAGCGGCGCCGTGTGGCGCTGGCGATGGAGAACGCCGCAGATCTAACGTTTGCACACGATCTGAACTCGCAAGCCGGTAGCATCAGTATTGAAGGCAACATTCTCAAAGTAGAAGATTTCCTAAAGCTGTCCATGGCGCTCGGGCATCCGCTACAACATGGTTGGGAACTGACTGGCCAGGCTACTGCGGTCACTAAATGGGAGTGGAAGAAACCGTTCGCTGGCAGGTGGAATGGCAGGATTGCGTTCAGCAAAGCAAATTTGACCGTTGCTGGGTTAAATCAGCCCTTGAAGATATCCGAAAGTGAATTGGACTGGATTGACGGCCGGCGCGCCGCACGTGTGGTGAAACTCGAGGGTTTCGGCGGGAGGTGGACGGGGAACATTGAGGAAGTGTCTCAGAGCGATGGGGGAAATGGGCCGCAATGGAATTTTCATTTGAGCGTGGATCAGTTGAACGCGGCCGACCTGGATCGCTGGGTCGGCCCGAGAGCGCGTCCGAGCTGGTTGCAGCGGCTTTTGCCCCAACTCCTTGGAGGATCGGCGCCGAGCACACCAGCGAGCGAACTTGTCCGCCGCGTGAACGCCGAAGGCGAGCTGGACATCACCCAATTGACGATCGAAAAGTTGAAGCTGGAACAGGTAATCGCCAAGGGATCACTCCATGACCTGCAACTCGAGGTGCGTGAAGCACAGGCGGAATGGGCGGGCGGCAAGGTGCAGGCAAAAATAAATGCCAAGTTTTTGCCCCGTCCTGTCTATGAGATTGCCGCTAAATTAGAGCGCGTGAATCTGGCACAACTGCCAGGTGCCGGCCGCAACGCGGAGCGATTGGGCGGCGTGGCGTCGGGAACTCTGCAAGTGAAGACCGAAGGCGTTGGCCGCGAAGAACTTTTGGGAAAGCTGACCGGCCGCGGCGAGTTTCATTTGAACAAGGTGGAGTTTCGCGGATGGGATGTGAACGCGAGCGTCGCGGACGGAGCGGCCCACGCAGGAGTGTCGCGTTGGGCCACCGGTGAATGCTCGCTGCGATTGAAAGACAGCAGCATTCTTCTCGAGGACTTTCGGCTCGATGGAGGTAAACAGTTGACGCTGGTGAATGGAACACTCAGCTTCGGCCGAAACGCTGAACTGGCGATCGAAACGACCAGCGCTCGAAAGAGTAAAGATCCTAAAGCGAGTGATTACGGCGCCGGACACGTGCTGAAAATTTCCGGCCCGCTTGATGGGCCAAAAATCTCAATGGAAAAGTCTGGTGTCCGGCAGCCTGCGGACTGACTTTCTGGTATTCGAACGCAACCACATTCTTTGGGCGGGGAGGGCAACGATCGATGAAGCGTCATGCGCTGTTGTCTTTAGTAGGACTGCTGATTTTGATTCCGGGGGCGAACGCTCAGAAGCCGTTCACTCTGGAACAGGTGATGAGCGCGCCGTTTCCCTCCAATCTGACGGCCGCAAAGAAGAGCAATCGCATTGCATGGACGCTCAATCAAGAAGGCCGGCGCAATATCTGGGTGGCGGAAGGGCCGGCATTCACGGCAAAGCAGCTGACAAAATGCAACGAAGACGACGGACAGGAGTTGTCCGGGCTGAGTCTCTCCACGGACGGCAACGCGATTGCATACGTGCGTGGCGAAGGAAAGAACCAAGCCGGCCAAATGCCAAATCCAACCAGCAACCCGGCGGGAGCGGAGCAGGCCGTCTGGACCGTGGCGTGGAGCGGCGGCGAGCCGAAGCGCGTGGACGCCGGGCATTCCCCAGAGATTTCTTCGCGCGGAACGATTGCTTATGTGAAGGATGGGCAGATCTGGATCGCGCCATTGGATGGCGCAGACAAGCCGCTGCAACTCGTGGTGCGCGGGCAGAACGGCTACCCCCACTGGTCCGTGGATGGAGGCCGATTGTCTTTTATTTCCGCGCGGGGGGATCACTCCTTTATCGGTGTCTATGACGTGGTGGCAAAGACCGTGCAATTTATGTCGCCGTCGGTGGATTCCGATAGCGATCCAGTCTGGTCTTTGGATGCAAAGCGCATCGCTTTCGTCCGGCGGCCGGCGGAAGCGCGTGACACACCTCAGGGATACTTCATTGCCCCCGATAAACCGCATCCGTGGGCCATTTGGGTGGCGGATGCCGCGACGGGAAGCGCAAAGGAAATCTGGCACAGCACCGCGACGCCTCAGGGATCGTTTCCCTACATGGCGGACGATACCGGCGGCGGCGTCATCAATTGGGCCGACAAGCAACTGGTAATCGCTTCCGAAGAAGACGGTTGGCAGCACTTGTATGCGCTTTCGGCGGAGGGCGGGTTGCCGAAGCTGCTTACGCCCGGCAACTGCGAAGTGGAGCAATGGTCTTTTACGCCGGACAAGAAGACCATCTTGTTTAATTCGAATTGCGGCGATATCGATCGGCGGCATTTGTGGACAGTTCCTGTCGCGGGAGGCGAGGCCTCTCAGCGAAGCACGGGCCGCGGGAATGAATGGAGCGCCGTGGCTCTTGCGGACGGCTCTCACTTTTTCTATCTGGCATCAGATGCCACTCATCCGGCACGCGTTTTCCGCAGCACTATCGTTCCGAACAGTCTTACAGTTGCGGAAGCGCAAGATACCTGGCCGCACGATTTTCCTTCCGATCGCCTGGTCACCCCGCAGCCAGCCATCTTCAAATCGAGTGACGGTTTGGAGATTCATGGCCAATTGTTTTTGCCGAAAGACGCGAAACCTGGCGAAAAACGGCCCGCGATGATTTTCCTGCATGGCGGGTCGATGCGCCAGATGCTGCTCGGCTGGCATTACATGTACTACTACTCGAATTCCTATTCGATGAATCAGTACCTGGCTAGCCGCGGCTATATCGTCTTGGCTCTGAATTATCGCAGCGGCATCGGCTATGGCCGCGCGTTTCGTGAAGCCCCGGGCCGAGCCGGACGCGGTGTGACCGAGTACCAAGACGTTGTGGCGGCTGGGAAATATTTGCAGAGTTTGAGCAACGTCGATCCGAAACGCGTCGGGTTATGGGGCGGAAGTTACGGCGGCTACTTGACCGCGCTCGGTCTGGGACGCAACTCCGATATTTTTGCAGCCGGGGTCGATATGCACGGCGTCCACGACTGGCCCACCGACAACTGGGACGGGAAAAATATCCCCGCCGAGCTGAACAAACTCGCGCATGATTCTTCACCGGTCACTGCGGTGAACACCTGGAAGTCCCCCGTCCTCTTCATTCACGGTGACGACGACCGCAACGTCTACTTTACGCAAACCGTCGACCTCGTCGCCCGGCTCCGCGAAAAGGGCGTCGAGATTGAACAGCTTATTTTTCCCGATGAAATTCACGATTTTCTACTGCACCGGAATTGGCTCGCGGCGTATCACGCCACCAGCGATTTCTTCGACCGCCACTTCAAGACCATCGGGAAATAAAGACTCACCTGGTCCCGGTCAGCATAGACGTATTAAACTTCGAAGACTCTCGAACTGTTAGCATAGGCGATGAATCGTAAATCACAATGGATTGCCGGTCTGTCTCTTCTCGCAGCCACCACACTCGGCGCCGGCAACAAACGCGTCCATCTCCTCCCCAAACTGCTGCCCGGCCAAACAGTCACCTACCTCATCCGTTTTCAGAGCGACAAGACTGTCAAGACCGAAAGCAAAGTTGTCGCTCCCATGGCGCCGGACGCCCCGCAGTTCAATGCGCACGGCTTGTTGCGCGTTCAGATCCTTGATGTCCAGGAGACGGCCGGCAGCGCAACCCTCCATGCGCGAGGTCAGTTCCTTACTCCAAACTCCGAGGTCGCAGTGAAGCCGCCGAGTGACAAAAATCCCGCTGGAAATATTCCTCATGTCGACCCCGATAGCGCAAGCATCGAGTTTGCGATTTTCACCGATGGCTCGGTGAACAATATAAGGGGATTGGATTCACTCCCTCCCGAGCAGCAACAAGCCTGGCAACAATGGGTGGCCCGTTTTGCCCTGGCGTGGACGCTCCCCGCCGGCGGGATGAAGTCTGGCGAAAAATCAAAGTCCGAGCAAGCGGAGCAAACTGGAGCGCCCATCGCCGGATTGCATTGGGTGCGCGAGTCGCTCTACGTGCGAGATGAGCCATGCCAGTCGAGTCAGCTTTCGCTCACGGGAGATGTCGCACCCTCCATCGGTCCCCGCGATACGTGTGCAGTGTTACTCACGACGGCGACCCTCAAGCAGAAGTCATCCACTAAAGATGCGACTCCCGAAGAGTTCAAAGTTCACGAACTGCGCACCATGGGTACTGCGAATGGCACGAGTGAGATCATCACCTACATCTCCTTAAAAAGCGGACTCGTCGTGCGCGCCACGGAAGAGACCACCCAATTCATGGATGTCGTTGTCGCCAAAGCCGATGGCTCGAACCGCGTGCATTACAATGTTGATGCCAAGAGCCATGCCGAAGTGCTCCTGGTCACGGAAACTCCGTCACATCAACCTTGAAACGCACACACCCGAGGCACAATTACATGTCCGAACGCACATTGATCGAACTCTTGTATGGAAAGGGCGCCCACGCCAATTCATTGGCTTGCGTCGATGATGTTTCCTTCGAGCTCGCCGGCCGGCGCGCGGACAATCTTCCGCACTCGATCTGGCAACTTGTGAGCCACCTGAACTACTGGACAGACTACGAGTTGCGAAGAATTCGTGGAGTAAATCCTGTTTATCCCGCTCATGCAAAAGAGAGTTGGCCGATGGATGCCGCTCCCACAAGCGAAGACGAGTGGCAGAAGACCATTGCTCTCTTTAAGCAATTGCTCGCAAAATTGGCAGCGCTGGCGGATTCCGCTCCGGATGTCCTGGCTCGCGAAGTCCCAGCCACGCATCCCGATCACGCGAAACACTCCTCCACCTTACTCGCCGTCCTTTGGCAAACGTTGGTGCACAACACCTATCACATCGGGCAAATCGCCATGCTCCGCCGCGCCCTGGGCGCGTGGCCGCCGAAGGGCGGCGGCGATACCTGGTAGCCCTGCTTGCCTCCCGGAGTATAATGAAGGTTTCGGCAGCGGCCGGCGGAGCTGCAGGAGACCCTTCCCATGAATTTCAAGTTGCGCAGCACTTATCAGCCTCGCGGTGACCAACCCGCCGCGATTGACCAACTCTATCGCTCCGTGGAATCCGGAGAAAAACACCAGGTGCTCCTCGGCGTGACCGGTTCCGGCAAGACCTTCACCATGGCTAAGCTGATTGAGCAAGCCAATCGTCCCGCACTCGTCCTGGCGCACAACAAAACTCTGGCCGCGCAGCTCTATCATGAGTTCAAAGGCTTTTTCCCGGAGAACGCCGTCGAATATTTCGTCAGCTACTACGATTTTTACCAGCCCGAAGCCTACGTTCCCTCCGCCGACATCTACATCGACAAGGAAGCCACCATCAACGATGAGCTGGACAAGCTGCGCATGAGCGCCACGCGCTCGCTGTTCGAACGCCGCGACGTGGTCATCGTGGCCTCCGTCTCCTGCATCTACGGCATCGGCTCTCCCGAGGCCTATTACGGGATGCTCGTCACTCTGGAGAAAGGCCAGCAGACTTCGCGCGAGGCGCTGCTTCGGCGGCTCGTGGACATTCAGTACGAGCGCTCCGAGGATTTGCGCCGCGGAACTTTTCGTGTGCGCGGTGACATGATCGAAATCTATCCGCCGTATCAGGACGAAGGCTTCCGCCTCGAAATGTGGGGCGAGCAGATCGACACCATTCGCCAGATCGATCCGCTCACGGGCGAAGTAAACTCCGGCCAGGAAGATCTTCCGCGCGTGACCATTTTTCCGAAGACCCACTACGTGATGCCGCAGGAACAAAGAGACCGCGCGATCGTCACCATTCAGGAAGAACTCTGGTGGTGGAAGAAAGAACTCGAGAAGCAGGGAAAATTTGTCGAAGCCCAGCGCGTGGTCCAGCGCACCATGTTCGACATCGAAATGATGCGCACCATCGGCTACTGCCACGGCGTCGAAAACTATTCCCGGCATTTGAGCGGCCGCCTGCCCGGCGAAGCGCCGCCCACGCTGCTCGATTACGTACCGCAAGACTACTTGCTATTCATCGACGAATCTCATCAGACCGTTGGCCAAGTTCGCGGAATGTTCAACGGCGACCGCGCGCGCAAGCAAACCCTCGTGGACTACGGTTTTCGTATGCCCTCGGCTCTCGACAACCGCCCGCTGACGTTTGAAGAGTTCGAGCACCGCGTCAATCAGGTGGTGTACGTCTCCGCAACCCCCGGGCCGTATGAGCTGACCAAGGCCGGCGGCGTCATCGTGGAACAAGTGATTCGGCCGACCGGACTTGTGGACCCGCAGGTTGAAATTCGCCCCGTGAAGGGCCAGGTGGATGACTTACTCGAAGAAATTCGCGTCCGCTCGGAGAAAAACGAACGCGTTCTGGTGACCACGCTTACCAAACGGATGGCCGAGGACTTGTCCGAATATTTTACGGAGATCGGCGTCCGCTGCCGCTATTTGCATTCGGAAGTTGAAACGCTCGACCGCATCAAAATCCTGCGCGATTTGCGCCGCGGCGAATTTGACGTGCTCATCGGCATCAATTTGCTGCGCGAAGGTTTGGATCTGCCGGAAGTCTCGCTCGTGGCCATTCTGGACGCTGATAAAGAGGGCTTCTTGCGCAGCACTACCTCGCTGATCCAGACCATCGGCCGCTGCGCCCGCCACATCGAGGGCCGCGCGATCCTCTATGCCGATCGCCGCACCGACTCCATGAACCAAGCCATCGATGAAACCAACCGCCGCCGCGCCAAACAAGTCGCCTACAACAAAGAAAACAACATCACCCCGATGTCCATCATCAAGTCTGTGGACATGGAACTCGCCAGAATCGTCGAAGCCGACTACGTGACCGTGCCGGTGGACGACGCCAGCCTCGATGCCGCCGCGGCAAATATTAAAAACGAAAAGCAACTCGCGGAGATGCTCCAGCAACTCGAAACCCAGATGCGCGAAGCCGCCAAAAAGTTCGAATTCGAAAAAGCCGCCCAGCTCCGCGACCGCATCCGCTCACTAAAGCAGAAGGATTTGGCGGGTATGTTTTCGACGGAACAAGCTCCTGCGCGCGCCGAGCCGGCCAGCTAAACAACTCCGCGTTTCAATTCTTCCAGCGGGTAGAACGTATCCCGCCAGACGATTCCACCTTGCCGGATTGTAACCACGGCGGAGCGGAGAAGCATGTAACTCAAAAGGACGGAGCCCAACGGATACGTCAGAGAGTAGAGCGGCGACACACGCATGCTGACGGCGGCTCCACCGTAGAAGCCCAGGGCGATAACCAAGGCGATAGCGGCTAAAATGCGAATCCAACCGTGGCCGAAAACAAGCCCGAAGAACGGTGCCACGTTGAGGAGAAGGAGACCTGAGATTCCGACCGCCACAAAGCCCAAGTTGTAACCGAAGCCGGCGAAGAAATTCTTGGTGACCCCTGTGATGAGATTGCCGAGGCCGGCGTGCCAGCGAACAACCACGCTATCCTGCGAGATTCCGACGCCGGAGCGAAATCCCGATCGCTTGATGAGTTTTCCGAGTTTCATATCGTCGATGACTTCCATGGCCAGCCGCCGATGCGTGCCGCTGGCTTCGTAAGTGGAACGCTTGACGAGTTGAAAGGCTCCGATTCCCACATAGAAAGGAGAACGATGGCTGCCAACCAATCGCGGGTTGGTGGCGAGATGGAAGACCGCGACGAAGAAGGTGATGAGCGCTCTCTCCCAGAATCCCACCATTTCCACGTCGCACAGGAGAGAAAGATGGTCCAGGCTCTGCTGCCTCGCGAGAGCAACGGCGCGGCGAAGCACGTCGGGTTTGAAGCGCACGTCCGCGTCGGTAAAGACTAGCCACTCCCCAGTCGCAGCTTCGTATGCCTTCTGGAGAGCGTGCGGCTTGCCGAGCCAGCCGGGGGGAAGATCCTCGACATGAACGACACGGAGTCGCGGATGCAGAGCGGCGAAATCATCCAGGATCCGGCCGGTGGCATCCTTGGAACGGTCGTCAACTGCGACAACTTCGAGATTCGGATAATCGATTTCCATGAGCGTGGCGAGTGCAGCGGGTAATTTCTCTTCTTCATCGCGCGCGGCAAGCAGGATGGACATCCGCGGGCAGTCGCCGTCGGACGCGGGCGCGATATCCTTGATGACGGGGAGATGTAGCGCGCCGTAAGCGATGTGGAGTCCATAGAAAACCCAGAACGAGGCAATAAATCCGCAGAGAATCAGCCCGGATGAGTGCATGGTGATTGGTGTGAAGTGCGGCCCTCGGGTTATCCTAACACGTGATGCCGAATAGCCTGGCCATCATCGGAGCGGGACGCGTGGGAAGCGCGCTGGGACACCAGTTGCGCGAACGGGGCTGGAAAATTGGTGCCGTTGTCACCCGCAGCGCGGCGAGCGCGCGGCGAGCCGTTCGATTTATTGGAGCAGGGCAGGCCTGCGCGGGAATGACCCGGCAGATCTTCGCGTCGCGGGTGATTCTAATCGCCACTCCCGATGACGAAATCGCGAATGTTGCGCAAGAGTTGGCGCGCATCAGCGAAGAGGAGCTGCGCGCGAAGGTTGTTCTCCACACCAGCGGCGCGAGGGACTCTGCTGTGCTCGAAGCCGTTCGTGTGCGGGGCGCGAAGGTCGGATCTATGCATCCTTTGCAATCCTTCAGCGGAGTTGCTGTACCATCCCTGGAAGGCAAACTTTTTGCCATTGAAGGAGAAACGCAAGCCGTGCGAGTGGCGCGGCGGATCGCGCGAGCACTCGGTGGTTCGCCCGTGCGCCTCGCGGGAAGCAAGAAGCTTTTGTATCACGCCGCAGCGGCCATGGCCGCCGGTCATGTGCTCGCTGTGGAAGAAGCTGCCATTCAATTGCTCGTCTCGCTGGGAATGAAGCGGAGTGAGACTGTACGCGCGGTGTTGCCACTGACGCGCCAGGTTCTCGAGAATTTCGAAAGGTTGGGGCCACGTGCAGCATGGACGGGGCCGCTCTCGCGCGGAGATTACAAAGTGGTGCGTGCGCACTCGGATGCACTTCGAGAATCACCGAATGAATTTGTGCAAGCGTATGAAGCTTTGAACCGTCTGGCAGCCCGCGTGCTTGCAAAGGATGCAGCCGGCATGCTGATCGAATTAGAGAAAATTGCTACAGAAGAGAAACCAAGAGCAAAAGCGATAGGGGGCAACGCGTGAAGAAACTCCAGATTGGAATCGAAAGTACCAAACTGGCAAATGGACTGCACGTAGTAATCGCGCCGGATTCCATGGCGCCGGTCGTGACCGTGGGCATTTACTACAAGATTGGCTTCCGGCTCGAGCCGCAGGGGCGCAGCGGATTCGCTCACCTTTTCGAACACATGATGTTTCAGGGCTCCGCGAATGCGCCGAAGATGCAACACATCAAGCTGGTCAACTCCAGTGGCGGCGTGCTCAACGGCTCCACGAGTTACGATGTGACGAATTATTACGAAGCCGTGCCTTCGAACGCGCTGGAGCGCATCCTGTGGCTCGAGGCGGACCGCATGCGCGCCCTGAAAGTGGACGATGAAAATCTGAAAAATCAGCGTGACGTCGTTAAAGAAGAAGTTCGCGTCAACGTGATGAACCAGCCGTATGGCGGGTTCCCATGGCTGGATATGCCGCCGGTGGCATTTCGCAATTGGGCTAACGCCCACAATTTTTACGGTGATTTTGGCGATCTCGATGCCGCGGACTTGGCCGACGTGCAGGCATTTTTCAAGACTTACTACGTGCCGAACAACGCCGTGTTGCTGATGCTGGGAGATGTGAAGGCGGAAGAAGGCATCGCGCTGGCAAAGAAGTATTTTGCCGATATTCCTACGGGAGCCCCGCCGCCGTTCGCCGATCCAAGCGAACCGGAACAAGCCGAGGAGCGTCGCGGCAATGTGGAAGAAAAATTCGGAACGCTGCCCGCCATGGCCATTGGCTACGTCCTGCCAGAAAGGCGCACTGCTGATTGGTGCGCCATGGCGCTGCTGGATCAGGCCCTGCACGGCGGACGCGCCGGAAGAATGCACCGCGAACTGGTGCTCGAAAAGCAGATTGCCGTCGAAGCCGGCGGCGGAATCGACGATCTCTTCGGCTACAACGGGCCCACGCAAATGACTACTCGCATTCTGCACAAGCCGGAGTATTCCAGCCAAGCCACTCTGGATGCCTTCGACGCCGTGATTCGTGATGTACGCGAAAACGGCATCAGCGCCGACGAACTGGAACAACTGAAAGTGAAATGGCGCTCGGACTATTACGCCACTCTCGAAGGCGGCCGCGGCGGCTACATGCCGAAATATGGATTGATGCATCTCCTCGCGTGCTTCACGCTGTTCGATAACGATCCGCAACTGGTGAATACCATTCTGGATGGGTTTATCGCCGTTACTGGCGAAGAGATTCAAACCGTCGCCAAGAAATACTTGCGCAACGAAAAACGCGCCATCGTCTTTCGCACGCCCGTCAAAGCGAACGCAAGGGAGGCCGCATAATGGCCACCCGTGCTGTAGAAGTAGCAACCGGCGTTCCAGCCCTCACTTCCGAGCGCGCGGTCACTTGGCCGAAGCGCACGAGAGCGCGCCTTTCGAACGGTCTCGAAGTCATTCTTGCGGAAGCCCACTCCATCCCGAAGTTTCATGGCGAACTGTTTTTTCGATCGGGCAATGCCGCCGTAGCCGACCGCGCCCCCGGGCTGGCGGAAATGGCCGCCACTGTCGTTCGAACGGGAACCACGAAGCGTGCTAGCCGCCAGATCGAAGAAGATTTGCGTCGCATCGGCGCGGATCTCTCGTCCGGTGCCGGATCGGACACTAGCGCGATCTCCTTTGCCGGGCTCTCGGAATTTGCAGAGCCGTTGCTGGGAATGGTGAATGAACTGGCACGTGAAGCGTCATTCCCCGATGGCGAATTCGAACGCGAACGCCGCCAGAAACTCGAAGAAGTAAAACTCGAACGCACGCAGCCGGGATTCCTCGCGAGTGAACGCCTTCGAAAAGTTTTGTTCGGCGCGCACCCATACGGCCAAGTTTCCCCAAGCGAAGAGCAAGTCACCGCCTACAAGCGCGAAGATTTACAAACCGTCTATCGCGAATTTTACACCCCGGAAAACGGCCTATTGCTGCTCGTCGGCGATTTCGATTCGAATCAAATGCTGAAATCCGCCGAAAAAGTGTTCGGTGGATGGACCGGAAAAAAACCCGATTCGAAGCCGGCCGCTGCTCCCGCAAATCCTCGCGGCCGCCGCGTCTATCTGGTGCACGTGCCCGGGGCGGTGCAAACACAAATCCTTGCGGGCTGCCACGCGATTACCCGCAAGCATCCCGACTGGGTAAAGCTCGGACTCACCAACAGTTTGTACGGCGGAGCATTCAATTCACGCCTGGTGATGAACATCCGCGAGGATAAGGGCTACACCTACAGCCCGCGCAGCAGTGTGAATGCGCTACGGCAGCACGGCTATTTTTCCGTTTCGGCCGCCGTCAGAAACGATGTTGTGGCGGCATCGCTCACAGAGATTTTTTACGAAATGGATAAGCTCCGATCCGTGCCCGTGCCCGATCCGGAACTGGCCGACGCGCAGAATTATCTGAGCGGCGTTTTCTCCATGGGGCTTGCGACGCAGGATGGTTTGCTTTCGCAACTCTCCACCGTGGCACTCAACGAATTGCCGGACGATTACCTCGAAACGTATCGCCAGAAAGTCCGCGCCCTCACGCCGCAAGATTTGCTCGCGACGGCGCGCAAATATCTCGACTCCGCCAACATGCAAATCGTCCTCGTCGGTGACCGCGCGCAAATCGCAGAACAAGCAGCTCTGTTCGGCGAAGTGGAAACCTACGACGCGCAAGGGAAGCGACTGGAGCAGACTTTTGAATGAAGAGGACGACGACCGAAAAGACGACGAACTGATCAGCGACGAACTCCGACCTGAAGACGGACAGTTTCGCTACTGGATGTTCGTCAACGGCGAGCAAGCGCGACTGTTTGCGGCGCTAATTGGGGTCGGCTGCTTCATTGTTTGGTGCTACCTGTATGTCATGGGCCTTACAAGCGACGTTATTGATGTCGCCGCAAAAGTCCTGGGAACTATCGCCTTCGTTGGTTGGTACTAGTTCGATAAAACTTTAAGTCACTACCAAGCACGTTCGTGGAAGAAGGATTTGCGTTCTCCTAGGGTCGCAAGAATCGAGCGCTATGTTGCTGCCTCTCTCTGGTTATTTATTATCATAAGTATATCTGCTATTATGACATGGAAATGGTTGCACGGTCGCTAGCACTGCGCGTTTTGTCCTCCTTACTTCTTCTGCGTCTTTTCGTCCTCCCGATTTCAGAAGCTGCCAAAAAGAAGCCGCCGGCGCAGCCGGTGAACATCAATACCGCGACTTCAGAAGAGTTGCAACTGGTGCCGGGAATCGGCCCGGCGACAGCGCAAAAAATTCTGCAGATGCGCAAGTCCTATGGCCCGTTCAAGAGCGTCGACGATTTGCTGGCGATTCGCGGGCTCGGTCCGAAGCGCCTTGAAAAAATGCGCAAGTACTTAGTGGCGGGGAAGCCCAATTCCAAGAATGCGTCGCCCGCGGCGGGATGTTCCGGCTGCGCAAAACCCAAGACACCACCAGCAAAATCACCTGTCAAAACTTCCACGCAGCCAGCCACTTCGCAAACCGCCGGGGGCAACGAAGAGCCACCACTGTAGGTGCCGGAAGAAAAAGCAGATCCCTCGCTTTGCTCGGGATGACATCTGGAGGTGGATGTTGCGTGATAGGTCATAGGGTTTGGTGGGTGGGTTTTGGCTGGTCGATGCCCAAAGGCACCTGGTCGGCGATGCGGATTCCGTAGCCTTCGAGGGCGACTACTTTTTTCGGGTGGTTGGTGAGGACGCGGATGTCCTTCAGGCCCAGGTCGATCAGGATTTGCGCGCCGATGCCGCTTTCGTGCTGCACCATGCGCTGGCGGGCGGGCTCGCGATCGAGCTGGCCGCGCTTATGGAAATGAATTTGCGGGAGCACGCCAGATTCTTCGGGTGCGTCGACGCTGAAACCGCGCCCGGTGTGGTGTAAGTAGAGAAAGACGCCGCGGTTTTCCCTGGCGATGGCTTCGAGCGAACGGGACACGAGTTCAGGACAATCACACGTTGTGGAGCCGAAAACGTCGCCGGTGAGGCAGTGCGAATGGACGCGCACCAGCGCGGGTTCGGTGCCTTCCAGTTCGCCGCGCACCAGCGCGATGTGCTGATCGTGATCGACGTCGCTGGCGTAGGCGATCATGCGGAAATCGCCGAAGCGCGTTGGCAGGATGGCTTCGGCCACGCGGCGGACGTAGCGCTCGTGCTGCATGCGATAGCGAATTAAGTCCGCCACCGTGAGCATCTTCAGGTTGTGTTCCCTGCAAAAATCGACAAGTTGCGGCACGCGGGACATGGTGCCGTCGTCCCCCATGATTTCGCAGATGACGCTGGCGGGAGTGAGGCCGGCGATGCGCGCGAGGTCGACGCTCGCTTCGGTCTGGCCGGCGCGGACGAGGACGCCGCCATTGCGGGCGCGCAGAGGAAAAATATGACCGGGGCGCGCGAGATCCTGCGGCTTCGTCTTCGGATCAATCGAAGTGAGAATCGTGATGGCGCGATCGGAAGCACTGATTCCCGTGCTGACGCCGACGCGCGCGTCCACCGCTTCGGTGAAGGCGGTGCCGTGCACTGAGGTGTTGATCGGCGACATGAGCGGGAGGCGGAGCTCGTCGCAGCGCTCTTCGGTGAGGGGCATGCAGATCAGGCCGCGGCCATACTTGGCCATGAAGTTGATGGCGTCCGGCGTGATTTTCTCGGCGGCCAT
>JBGPIX010000023.1:0-28371 GCA_041485085.1 Candidatus Acidiferrum sp. | reverse complement strand
CTGATTCCGCAGGACACCGCCGCGCGCTACCAGGTCATCCCGCTGTCGCGCGTGGGCTCCGTTCTCACCATCGCCATGACGGATCCCACCAACGTCTTCGCGATGGACGATATCAAGTTCATGACCGGCTTCAACGTCGAGCCGGTTGTCGCCTCGGAGTCGGCTATCGGCGACGCCATCACGCGCTTTTATGGCGGAACGTCCACGAACCAGGAAGAAATCAGCAACTTGATGAAGGACCTCGTTGATGAGGACAACGAGCTGGAGCTAGCCGCTGAAGAATCCGAGCTGGACACCGCCACCCTGGAAAAGGCTGCGGAAGAAGCTCCCATCATCAAGCTCGTCAACTTGATCTTGACGGACTCCGTCAAGCGCGGAGCGAGCGATATTCACATCGAGCCTTACGAGCTCGAAATGCGCGTGAGGTTCCGCGTTGACGGGCAACTTGCCACCGTCATGACCCCGCCCTTGCGCTTGAAAGATGCCATCACCAGCCGCTTGAAAATCATGGCCAAGCTGGACATTGCGGAAAAGCGCTTGCCGCAAGATGGCCGCATCATGATCAAGTACAAGGCCGATGGCAAGAAGAAGGAATTGGACTTCCGCGTTTCGACCGTGCCCACCCTTTACGGCGAAAAAGTCGTTATGCGGTTGTTGGACAAGGAAAACCTCCGACTGGACATGACCAAGCTCGGCTTTGAGCCCGAGTCGCTGAAGAAATTCGAACGCAACATCTTGAAGCCCTACGGCATGGTGCTGGTAACCGGCCCAACCGGTTCGGGCAAAACGAACACCCTGTATTCCTCCGTCGCGACTTTGAATACCGTTGACACCAACATTATGACCGCGGAAGACCCCGTCGAATTTCAATTGGCGGGCATCAACCAGGTGCAGATGAAGGAGCAGATTGGCCTGAACTTTGCCGCCGCGCTGCGAGCTTTCTTGCGCCAGGACCCCAACATTATTCTGGTCGGCGAAATTCGCGACTTTGAAACGGCGGAAATTGGCGTGAAGGCCGCGCTTACGGGCCACTTGGTGCTGTCAACGTTGCACACCAACGACGCGCCCTCTACCATCAGCCGCTTAATGAACATGGGTATCGAACCTTTTCTTGTGGCCACTTCCGTCAACTTGATCTGCGCTCAGCGTCTCGTCCGGCGCATCTGCAGCAACTGCAAGGAGGAGTTGGAAGTCCCCCAGCAGGCATTAATCGACGCCGGCTATACCGCAGAGGAATCCAAGACCACTAAGATCTACCACGGCAAGGGCTGCACGACGTGTAACAAGCGCGGCTACAAGGGTCGCACCGGTCTCTACGAGGTCATGGAAATCAACGATGAGCTGCGCGAATTGATTCTTGTGGGCGCCTCGGCCTTGGAATTGAAGAAGAAAGCGATTGAGCAGGGCATGATCACGTTGCGGCGAAGCGGTTTGATAAAAGTTGCGCTTGGACAGACCACCATGGAAGAAGTCCTGCGCGAAACGGTTTTGTAGAATTGAGGGTGAGCGATGGCTGGAATCACGCTGAGTGAACTGCTGAAGAAGATGATCGAGATGGGAGGCAGCGATCTCCACATCACGACGAACAGCGCGCCACGCGTGCGCGTTCACGGCCGCCTCCGGCCTCTCGACATGCCGCCTTTGACGGCAGCGGACACCAAGTCTCTCGCTTATAGCGTTTTGACCGATGCGCAAAAGCACCGCTTTGAAGAGAACCTGGAGTTGGACTTCTCCTTCGGTTTGAAAAACCTGGCGCGCTTCCGCGGCAACGTTTTCAATCAGCGGGGCGCCGTCGGCGCCGTTTTCCGTACAATACCCTGGGAAATCAAGGGCTTTGACGCTTTGGGTTTGCCGCTGGTCGTGAAGGGACTGTGCGACAAGCCCCGCGGACTCGTCCTGGTGACCGGACCAACCGGCTCCGGTAAGTCCACCACCCTCGCTGCCATGCTCGACAAGATCAACAGCGAACGTGAAGAGCACATGATCACCATCGAGGACCCCATCGAGTTTCTTCACAATCACAAGAAGTGCCTCGTGAATCAGCGCGAAGTCCATGCCGACACGCACTCCTTCGCGAATTCACTGCGCGCCGCGCTTCGTGAAGATCCCGACGTCGTGCTCATCGGCGAAATGCGCGACCTCGAGACCATCGAATCGGCGCTGCGCATCGCGGAAACCGGCCACTTGACCTTCGCCACCCTGCACACCAATTCGGCGGCTTCCACGATCAACCGTATTATTGACGTTTTTCCCTCCCACCAGCAGCCGCAAATTCGTGCGCAGCTATCGATGGTGCTGGAAGGAATTCTCTGTCAGGCGCTGCTCCCGCGCGCCGATGGGCGAGGCCGCGCCATGATTATGGAAGTGCTCGTGCCCACTCCTGCGATCCGCAACCTGGTCCGCGAGGACAAGATTCACCAGATCTACTCCGCGATGCAGACCGGTACGGGCCAAACGGGCATGCAAACCTTTAACCAAGGTCTGGCGAACGCTTACTTTCAAAAGATGATCACGCTGGACATGGCCCTCTCGCGTTCATCGAATGCTGATGAACTGCAGGACATGATCAACCGTGGTGTATCAACACCCGGAGGCGGGACCAAGGCTCCCCCGGTGCCCAGCAAACGCTAGGAGAAACGACTTTGGCTGAACGGCCATATGCCCAAGGAATTGAAGGACTGAGGAGGTAATCCAATGCCGGATTATAAATATCAGGGAACCAGCCGCTCCGGCGGCAGCGTCAGCGGGGTGATGACCGCCTCGAACAAGACCGAACTGGCGAGCCTGCTGAAACGTCAGCAGATTACTGCCACGAAGATGACCGAGAAGGGCAAGGAATTCAACATGCCCCAATTCGGCGGCGGCGTGAATGCCAAGGAACTCGCGATATTCACGCGCCAGTTCTCGGTCATGATCGACGCTGGTCTTCCGCTCGTGCAGTGCCTCGAGATTCTGGCGAGCCAGCAGGAAAACAAATTCTTCCAGAAGGTCTTGACCAATACGCGCGGCCAGGTTGAAGGCGGCGCGACGCTCTCTGCCGCCATGCGAAGCTCGCCGAAGGTATTTGATCCTTTGTACGTGAACATGGTCGAGGCGGGTGAGACCGGCGGTATTCTGGACACCATTTTGCAGCGCCTCTCGAGCTACATCGAAAAGAACGTCAAGTTACAGCGCGCCGTCAAATCCGCCCTTGTTTACCCGGTGGGCGTCTTGACCGTCGCCGGCGGCGTTATCACCCTGTTGCTCTGGAAAGTCGTGCCGATTTTCGCCACTTTGTTTGCGGGCCTGGGCGTGGACCTTCCGCTGCCTACGAAGATCGTCATCGCCTTGAGTAATTTCGTCGGTAGTATTTTTGGTCTGCTCATTCTCATCGCTCTTGGCGCCGGCATCTTTGGATTGAAAGTCTGGTACGGCACTCGGCAAGGCCGCTTTGTGCTCGATACCATCGTCCTGAAGCTTCCGGTTCTGGGCATCCTGATGAGAAAGATTGCCGTTGCGCGGTTCACGCGAACGCTTGGCACGTTGATCTCCAGCGGCGTGCCCATCCTTGAGGGCCTGGACATTACCGCCAAGACTGCTGGGAACGCGGTTGTCGAGCGGGCTTTGCAGCAGGTGAGAAAATCGCTCGAGGAAGGCAAGTCGCTTACCGAGCCTCTGAAAGAGTCCGAAGTCTTTCCCGGCATGGTCACGCAGATGATCGCCGTCGGCGAGCAGACTGGCGCGATGGACGCCATGCTTCAAAAGATCGCCGATTTCTATGAAGAAGAAGTTGATGCGGCGGTGAAAGATTTGCTGACCGCCCTCGAGCCCATCATGATCGTCTTTCTTGGCGTGGTGGTCGGCGGCGTGGTCATTTCCATGTACTTGCCGCTGTTCTCGCTCATTGGCAAGCTGAGCTCGATGCACTAATCGAGCTGCCGTCCGCTCGGCATTGTCCACTTTATGGAGGATGGGGAAAAAATTCCTAGTCCTCCACTGTTCCTGCCTGGACTTTGGGGATGCCCAGCTGAAGGCGTGGGCGTGCAATGGATAAGAGCTTCGCCACAAGGGAATGGCTGGACTGGTTGACGCGCGTTCGTCTGCTGACGATCACGCTCATCCTTACGATCGGCGTGGTTTGGCCGCAGTATATTCCGGGCTTCAGTACCAACCGTCTCTTTCTGCCCCTGATTATTTTCTGGATCACCCTCGGAATCCTGCACCTCATCTTCTTGCGATGGCTCCCGAACGCGAGTTGGCATGGCGGTTTTCAAGTCACCGGCGATGTGCTGATGGTTTCGCTCCTGGTTTATGCCACCGGCCTGCAGGAAAGCTATTTCATCTCGCTCTACCTCCTGGTGATTATCGTCGCGAGCATTTTGTTCTCGCGGCAAATTGCCTTCCTAACGGCGGCGGCCTGTTTCCTGCTGCTCGTG
The DNA here is from genome assembly GCA_041485085.1 of Candidatus Acidiferrum sp. GTDB lineage: Bacteria > Acidobacteriota > Terriglobia > Acidiferrales > UBA7541 > Acidiferrum. Next base: position 23,956 of record JBGPIX010000023.1, on the reverse strand, counting down.
GGCATGACCATGCTGGCTTACGCCGAGAAGATTCCGCGCACATTCTCCACCCTCCCGACGACCGAGAGTCTTCGTACCTGGCTGGTAATGAATCTCCTGGGTTTTGTTGCCGTGGTCTATTTGGCCAGCTTCTTGGCTCAGTCGCTGCGGAAGAAAGGCGTGGAGCTTGAAGAGAAGCGGGAGGAACTTCTCAGCCTTCAGGACTTCACCGAAGACATCATTCACTCCATGCGCGGTGGCTTGATCACCACGGACCTGACGGGGCGCATCCTGCTCCTGAATCGTACCGGCGAGGAAATCCTCGGACATCGCTTCGCTGATTTGCGCGGCAAGAAACTGCAGGAGCTGAATGACGATTTCTGGCTTCCCGGTCATTACGAAAATTGTGAGCGGCTCTCGCTCCGCAAGGAGATTGACTTCCGCACCCCTTCCGGCGATGTCCGCTATCTGGGCATCAGTATTTCGCCGTTGCGCTCGCGCGATTCGGAACGCGACGGTTACGTTTTCAACTTCCAGGATCTGACCGATCTCCGCCGGCTGGAACAGGAAGTAGCCACCAAGGAACGGATGGCCGCCCTGGGGCGCCTTTCCGCCGCCATCGCCCACGAAATCCGCCAGCCCCTGACCGCCATGGCTGGCGCGGTGAAGGAGTTGGCGCGGCTCGTCCCACTCGAAGAAGACGAGAAACACCTTGTCAATATAGTGAGCAGGGAATCCGAGCGCCTCAACAATATCATTACTGACTTTCTTAACTACTCGCGTGAAAAGACCTACGAGTTTCACCAAGCCGATGTCCGCAGCCTCCTGGATGAGACGCTGATGCTGATGGAGAAGAAACCGGAGATCGGTTCCAAGTATCAGATTGTGCGCGCCTTCAACGGCCACGAATTACGAGCGCGCGTGGACGCCAACAAAATCAAGCAGGTCTTCTGGAATCTCTGCGACAACGCGCTCCGCGCCATGCCCAATGGCGGGACTCTTACCGTAAAACTGGAGCAGCGCCCTTTCTGGCTGCGCATCGCCTTCCAAGACACAGGTATCGGCCTCGACCCCAAGCAACGAGCCAAGATTTTTGAGCCACTGCAATCTGGTTTCGAGGGGGGCACCGGGCTAGGCCTCTCGATCGTCTATCAGATTGTGCAGGCTCATAGTGGAAAGATCAGCGTGATATCCGAGAAAGACCGCGGTGCTGAGTTTATCGTCGAACTGCCGCGAGTTGCGTGAGGCGTTATGCAAGGCACAAAAGCTGCTGTCAAGGAATTGGGGCGCGAGATGCCGCATATTCTCGTCGTCGACGACGAGAAGTCCATCTGCGAACTGCTGGAAATCACCTTTCGCAAGGAAGGTCACCGCGTCGAAGTGGCGCACAGCGTGGATGCCGCCAAGCGCAAGCTCGAATCGCAGATCTTTGACATCATCATTTCGGATATCCGCATGCCCGGGGCGGGTGGCGTGGATCTGCTTAAATTTGCCAAGGAGATTGCGCCGGGCTCCTTCTTTCTTCTAATCACCGGTGTGCCTACTATCGAGACAGCGATCGCTGCGATCAATTCCGGCGCGGACCGGTACGTTATCAAAGACCACGAACTCGTGGACCAGCTGCGCCGCGCCGTTCATGAAGTGTCCGAGAGCCTGAAGTGGAAGAAGGAAGCCGGATACCTGCGCCGCGAACTTCGCCGCCTCACCGGACTGGACAATATTATCGGGCAGAGCCCAAAAATGCGCGCCATCTTCGACATGATCCAGACTGTTGCTCCTCAAACCAGCCGCGTTTTGATTACCGGCGAGAGCGGGACCGGTAAGGAACTGGTGGCTCGCGCCATTCATGAGAACAGCGCCCGGGCTCAGGCTCCTTTTATCACCATCAACTGCGGCGCCTTTCCGGAGACTCTCCTGGAGTCAGAACTTTTCGGCTATATGAAGGGTGCCTTTACCGGCGCGAACGAGAATCGCCAGGGGCTCTTTCAGGCTGCCCATGGCGGCACGCTTTTCATGGACGAGATTGGAAACATGAGCCTGACCATGCAGGTAAAGCTCTACCGCGTTCTTCAAGAAGGTAAGGTGCGTCCGATCGGCAGCACCGAGGAATCGGATGTGGATGTCCGCATCATTGCTGCCACGAACAAGGATTTCGAGAAAGAAATTGCGGAAGGCCGCTTTCGCGAGGACCTCTACTACCGGCTCAGCGTTATTCCCATCCAGGTGCCGCCCCTGCGCGAACGCCGCGAGGATATTCCGCTTCTCGCGCGCCACTTCCTCGAAAGTTTCCGCAAGACGATGGAAAAGCCCATAGAAGCCATCTCCCCGGAAGCCATGACTCGGCTGGAATCCTACGATTGGCCGGGTAACGTTCGGGAGCTGGAAAACACCATGGAAAGAGCAGTGGCCTTGGAGACCGGCAGAGAGATTTCCCTGCGCGTGTTACCGGACAGGATCGCCGGCTACTCGGATGGTTCTCCATTTGCATCGTCCGGAACTCGGCTGGAGAGTTTCCCAGCCGAAGGCGTGGATTTTGAAAAGGTCATCGCCGAGACCGAGCGAAGATATTTGCAATTCGCATTAGAGAAGGCCGAAGGGGTTCGGACCAGGGCCTCCGAGCTTCTGAAGATCAGCTACCGTTCCTTCCGTCACTACGCCAAGAAACACAACCTTTAGGCTAATGCATGATCGAATCCTCCAGATCTCAAGGGCAAGGATCGCTGGAGCGAGTGCCTAATTCTGGTGACGGTTTATGCTTCTTGAGATGGACGAAAAAGGTCAATCTGAGGAGGTTTTGCCCCTTCTTGGGCAAGGGAATATCCCCATATCAATCGACCTTTTTTCACTATGTGCTGTATTATCAATAAAATATGAGAATGGGAACGCGAATCAGCCTGAGCCACGGTATTGGTCTCTGGCTTGCGGTAGGTATGGCGTGCTCTGGCACCATAATAAAATTTCTCAAGGAGATCTAAGCATCATGAAGAAACAGAAGGGTTTCTCTCTTATCGAGTTGCTGATCGTCGTGGCGATCATTCTGATCATCGCGGCTATCGCCATTCCGAACCTCCTCCGGTCCCGTATGGCCGCGAACGAGGCTTCGGCAGTGGGTTCTCTCCGTACCATCAACACCGCGGAAGTGACCTTTGCGACGACCTATCCGTCGGTTGGTTTCGGAGCGCTGACCGCTCTCGGCGGCCTGGCGACAGCCTGCGCAACCCCAACCGGTGCATCTTCAACGGGCGCTTGCCTGATTGACGATGTCCTGGCGACCACTGCGGTGAAGAGCGGTTATAACTTCGCCATAGCTAACCTAACGGGAGCACCTGTGGTTGTGACTTATACTTCGACGGCCCTCCCGACCGTAGTTGGGCAGAGCGGCCAGCGCGGGTTCTGCTCCGATCAGTCTGGTGTCATCCGCTATAACGCAGCGGGCGCGAGCTGCTCGGTCACTACAGACCCGGCACTCTAAGAATCACCACCTGCGGCCTGCTCTCGGTCGCATTTGGAATTGAGAAGCACGGGACGCGAGTCCCGTGCTTCTCTTTTTTCACGCCCTCTTCCAGGTCCCAAGAAATTGCCCAGAGCTACGGCTCCGGCAAGAATTTGTCGTGTTGACCTTTCCTGTCTCAAATCTTATTTCGCAGACATTTTCGGTCAAGTTCACCGTGTTGGTGAGCTGGAATCAGATATAAGTGCTTGTAATTAAACATCCTAACTAGGCAAGCCTCCTCGTTGGTTTGGTCCCCGAAATGCTCCCTAGATTCTGGTAGTCTGTTGGTACTTCTTGGATCGGGAGAGGCTGCAGTTGTTCGGGTATGACCCATGAATAGAAAACAGGCGGGTTTCTCTCTAATTGAGCTGCTCATCGTCGTGGCGATTATTCTAATCATTGCCGCCATTGCAATGCCGAATCTCATGGTCGCACGGATGTCTGCGAACGAGGCTTCCGCCGTGCAAAGCTTGCGCACCATTCAGTCGGCGGAGACGCTTTACGTGACCACCTATCCGACGGTAGGCTTTTCGACTACACTAGCGGCGCTGGGTGGCGCCAGCAATAGCGCATGTGCTGCTTCTTCTACCCAAGCCTGCCTGATCGACAATGTTCTTGCTACCGGTATCAAGAGTGGCTACATCATTACGTGGTTGGGTGATGGGCTTACGCCCTCGGTTAGCTATAACATGAATGCCGATCCGAGTGTCCGCGGTTCGAGCGGTCGTCGCAGCTTCTTCACGAACTATCCTGGTGTGATCCGCTACAACGATGCAGCCCCGGCGACTATAGCCGATCCGACCATATAGTGAAGCGATCGGGGCTGTCCGTAGGATTGTTCTGTTGTTACCCGACGCTGGCGTTTGCAAGCATAGCCTGCGGTTCCTGTTAGAATTATCCGATGATCTGGCGTTTCCCGCGGTATGGCTCAGGGCTGGCGCTGTCTGGCTGGATGATTTGCAGTCTTGCGGTTGCCAGTGTCAGTCCAGACGCCAAGCCGTTCGTTGAGCTTTTCGAATCCCGCTACCGGTCGGCACGCACACTCCAGGCTACTTTTCTTGAACGCTATACAGAGAACGGCCGGGTCGTTCGCGTGGAATCCGGCGTCGTCTACTTCCGTCGCCCCGGCAAGATGCGCTGGGAATACCAGGTCCCGGAGAAGAATTTATTCCTCGTCGATGGCAAGACCGCCTGGTTCTATGTTCCCGCCGATCACACCGCGACTCGCGTTCCGGCGAGAGCCAGCACGGACTGGCGCACCCCTCTGGCCCTGCTCGCCGGGGAAATGAAAGTATCGCGCGTCTGCGCTCAGGTGCAGGCTGCTCCTGACGAGAAGATCGAATCCCCCGCCAACGTGATGCTTCGCTGCGAACTCCGCGGCGCTGAAGCGTCCTCGCCAGGTTCACCTTCTTTAGCAAGCACGCCGTCCAAGAGACAGACCGCGCAAGCCGTATTTTTTGAAATCGCCAAGGAAACAGGCGAGCTTGTCGGCGTGACCGTCAGGGACCCAGGAGGTGTAAGCATTGAATTTCATTTCACCAACTGGCAAGCGGATCCTCCCGTCGAGGATTCCTTTTTTCACTTCCATGCTCCGTCTGGCGTGGCGATCGTGAATGGAGAATTGTCGGCCGGTACTGGTGGGGTAAATCCTTAGGCATGCAGACATTCCGGCCCCCTTTGCTGGCGGGTGCAGCACCCAGGTCTCCTACTTACAAAGGGTAGTACACGGAAGTCATACTCTCGCCAAGAAGCACGAATTCGCCCGATTCTCACGAACGGCCGCGAATCTCCGCCAGTATAGGCCCCTCTTAGAAGGCGATGCATAACGCTCGTGGTACGAGCGTAGCTGTCTTGCCATCCTTGTTCGTTACATGCGGGAGCCCGAAAAGGCCATCCGCTCATGGTTGACCAACTGGAACAAATCTCCTGAACCTTGGAATCGAAGGCCGGCATGGAATGTTATTCTTCTCCAGTCGCCGCGCTGGAAAGACTGATTCGAGACACCGCCATTGATAGCCATGCCGCCACTCGGAAGTCAGGACGTGCGCTCCGTTTTTTCGTCCATTGTGAAATGGGCCGCCGCTACGGTCGCTCTATGTATCGCGCCTTTCTATTCGATTCGAACCTGGGCCGCGGTCGTGGATCCGGATATTTGGTGGCACATCCGCACCGGGGATTGGATCCTCGCGCACCACGCCGTGCCGCGTTACGCCATTTTTTCTCAGCATGTCGAGCGCCCCTGGATCGCTTACAGCTGGCTTTTTGACGTGATTGTTTCCGGCGTGGAGCATCGTTTCGGCCTGGCCGGAATTCCCAGTTTTCTGATCTGTCTTCAGGTCTTAATTTCTCTGACATTTCTCTTCGCCGTCCGGCACTTTGCTCGAAGCTTTTGGTGGTCGTGGCTGATCGCCGCGCTGGCCATCTATGCCTTTTACGTGAATCCGTTGCGCTCCCTGCTGTTTACCTTGCTCTTCTTTATCCTGGAGCTACTGCTGATCTTCGAGGCCGAGCGAAGAGCGGATGACAAGCTGCTTTTCTGGACCGCACCTCTCTTTTTGCTGTGGGCGAACTTCCACATCCAATTTATCCACGGACTGTTCGTCCTCGCCCTGTACGTTGGGACGCGAATCATTGCGGTGGCTGCTCGAAATTGGCTGCCGCACGATGCGCCCCAGACTTCTCTCACAAGGCTCCTCGCCATCCTTGCCGCCGCTTTCGCCGCCTCCTGCCTCGGACCCAATTGGGCCTATCCCTACAAAGTAGCGGTCGGTTACGCGGTCCACACGGCCCAATACCAATTCAATCAAGAAATGCTGGCGATGAACTTCCGCAGACCGGAACACTTTGTCGAGCTTTTCCTGTTGATCGCTGCCTGCTATGTGGTCGGATGTTCCCGTGGCCGGGATCTTTTCCGGCCCCTGCTGCTCCTCGTGACGGCGCTCGTTGCGTTTCATTCTTTGCGCGACGCCTGGTTCGTGTCCATCGCTGCGGGCTTTGTGCTGGCGGAAGCTGTGGGGAAGGCGCAGTCGCAGGCAACCGCAGACCTCGGGGGGCAGCGGAGCATTCGTCTAGTCGTGAACTTGAATTACGCTTTAGCAGCTGTTGCGGCCCTCAGCTTGTCCTTCGGCTTAGCCGCCCACCAAGGTCTCAGGGCACCTGCCTTGATGGCTGTCATTGACCAAATTTATCCCATCCGTGCGACGGAGTTCGTGCGGGACTCTCGTTTGCCCGGGCCGATGTACAACAGTTACAACTGGGGCGGCTTCCTGATCTTTAACCTGCGTGAGCAGCCAGTCTCGATCGATCCCCGCGTGGATGCTTATGGCGACGAGTTGGCGACACGCTCGGTCAATACCGTCAGTGCCATCCGTTGGCAGGACGATCCCGATCTCGCCCGCGCCAACTTTGTGCTTCTAGAGCGTTCAGTTCCGCTTGCTTCCGCGCTCGAAGGCGATCCCAGATACCGGCTTGCCTACAAGGATCATCTCGCAGCCGTATTCATTCGGGAACAAGGCCGGTAAAAATTCGGATTTGATGCGTCCGCCTTCCTTCCCTCTGTTTGACAGCACTTTATCGCCCTGTCCATAGAGCCGCAGAGGGAATCCCACGCCACCTTCCGATCGCCCCCACCGGGTCTGGGTGCTCGAGACCGAGTGCCCCGGCTGTTTCATCAAGGACAGGTTCCGGTTCATGGCCAAGGGAAATTTTGGTGAATGCCTGAAGCGCGAGCGGGCGGGGCGCAGACATGAACGGCTAGGACAATCGGTGCCGCAACCTTCGGTTCTGAGGGTGTTTTGATTTATCTTTTCTTGGTTTGCTGTATCACCCGTTGCTCTTCCTCTCCTCACCGGGGTCAATTTGGATCAAGCCCCCCTTGTAATGCGACCAATTGCTCCACAGGCCCTTTGGGATGCAGGCTTTCTGGCCCCTTTCCTCCGAGGAACAGCCAACCTCCCGGGCCTTCCCCGCATATCTGCTATCTGAGGTAAACTGAAGGTCTATGAGTCAATTCCTCTGCCGCGTGGCGGATGCCGATGGGCGTGTCTTTTCGCACCTCGAGCCTGCGAGTTCTCAGGAAGAAGCACGCCAGAAGCTCGTGGACCGGGGCTTGTTTGTTTACTCGGTGGAGTCCCGCGGTGGCCGCCTGGCCGATTTGGTTCGCCGGAAGAGCGGGCGCCAGGTTGGCGGCTCGGAATTCCTCATTCTCAACCAGCAGTTCAATACGCTCATCAAAGCTGGTTTGCCGATCTTGAAATCGCTGGATCTTCTCGCCACGCGCGCTTCCTCGCCCAAACTTCGCCCCATCATCGCTCAAATTCGCGACCGCGTCCGGGAAGGGAAGTCGCTTTCCGAGGCCGTCTCCGAAGCCGGCGTGTTTTCCAAGGTGTATTCGACCGCAATCCTCGCCGGAGAAAAGAGCGGCAATTTATCAGGCGTCTTGGACTATTACATTGCCTATCAGCGAGTCAGCACGGGGGCACGCAAGAAAATTCTCGCCGCGCTGGTCTACCCTGCGCTGCTGATTAGCACGGCGGTCATTGTTGTGACTTACTTGGTTACCGTGGTGATTCCAAAGTTTGCTTTGCTCTACCACGACTTAAACGTAGACCTCCCCGCGCCCACACGAATCTTAGTGGCCGTGACGGTTGACTATCGTTTTGTGTTTCTGGGCGTCGTGGCACTGTTGGTCGTGGCTGCAGTCGGCGTTTTTCTGTGGTCTCGCACCGAAGAAGGTGGCACGGCTTTCGATCGTTTCAAGTTCCGCCTGCCGGTCATTGGGGACACCCTCCTCAAGTTTCAAGTCGCGCAGTTCTCGCGCACACTTTCTACGCTCTTGACGGGCGGCACGCCTCTGGTGGCTGGACTACAAACCGCTAGCGATGCCATCACCAGCAAATTGCTTCGCTCCACCGTCGGCCAGGCCACCCAGATGGTTCGCGAAGGCGAATCGCTTCACGGGGCGCTCGCTTCGAAAGGGGTCATGCCGGAGCTGGCCCTGGATATGATCGAGGTCGGCGAATCGAGCGGCGCGCTTTCTCCCATGCTCGTTAGCGTGGCTGAGTTTTATGAAGAAGAAGTCAGCCTGCGTTTGACCGCGCTCGTTTCCCTTATCGAGCCTCTTCTATTAATCTTTATGGGACTGTTAATCATGTTTATTTTGATTGCCCTGTATCTGCCCATTTTCTCTTTCGGCTTGGCGGGGACGACCAAGTAAGGATTTATGGCCACCACGGAACAACTTCCTCCAGTGCCCGGCGTGCCCGGCGACGGTGACGAACAGCACGAACGCGAGTTTGCCCGCAAACTCGCGGAAAGATACCGTTTCGCTTTCATCGATCTTCGCGAACAGCGCATCGATGCGGAACTGTTTCGCACCATCCCCGCTGACCTGATGTTCCGTTACAATTTCGTCCCACTAGAATTGCAGAACAATGTCTTGGCCATCGCCGCGGCAGACCCTGGCCAGGTGCAGATGAGCGATGAGTTGCCTCTCCTGCTCGGCAAGAAGCTTTTGATTCGCGTCGCTACCGCGCGCCAGATCGGCGACATTCTAAAACGCACCGAGCAATCCCAGCGCGTGCTCGAGCAAGCCACCGAAGCCTTCACCCTTCAGACTTCCAAGGATGAAGACGAAGCCGACGAGACCATTTCCGGCGATCGCCTGACCCGCGATAGCACCGCCAGCCCGGTGGTGCGCCTCGTCGAGACCATTATCTTCACCGCGCTCGAGCGCCGCGCCAGTGATATCCACATTGAAGCTCGCGATTCGGAAGTCGCCGTCAAATACCGCATTGATGGCGTCTTGCAACATGCCATGCAGCCCATCGCCAAGGAATGGCATTCCACGGTGCTCTCGCGCATCAAAGTGCTCAGCGATTTGGACATTGCCGAGCGCCGTGTTCCACAGGACGGCCGTTTCCGCGTGAAGTACAAGGGGCGGTACATCGATCTGCGCGTCTCCATCATGCCGGCCAGTCACGGGGAAGACGCGGTTCTCCGCGTCCTCGATAAAGAAACGCTGTCGGAAAAGTTCCAGAGTCTTACGCTGGACGTTGTTGGTTTCTCCTCGGAAGAAACCCGCCGTTTCCGGCGCTACATCCGTGAGCCCTATGGCATGGTCCTGGTAACGGGTCCCACGGGTTCCGGCAAGACCACTACGCTCTACGCCGCCATTAACGAAATCAAGACCGACGAAGACAAAATCGTCACTATCGAAGACCCCGTCGAGTATCAGCTCCGCGGCATCACCCAGATTCCGGTGAACGAAAAGAAGGGACTCACCTTCGCCCGCGGCTTGCGCTCCATCTTGCGTCACGACCCTGACAAAATCATGGTCGGCGAAATCCGCGACCAGGAAACCGCCCAAATCGCCATCCAGTCAGCCCTCACCGGCCACCTGGTTTTCACCACCGTTCACGCCAACAACGTGACCGACGTCATCGGCCGCTTCATCAACATGGGTGTTGAGCCATACAACTTTGTCTCCGCATTGAACTGCATCATGGCGCAGCGCCTCGTTCGCGTCATTTGTCCCAGTTGCAAGAAGCCCAAGCGCTATACCCCCGAGGAATTGAAGGAAGCAGGCCTCGATCCGGCCATTTGGGCAAACGTCACCTTCGCCGAAGGCGCTGGTTGCCTGGAGTGCTCCGGTACGGGCTATCATGGCCGCACGGCAATTTGCGAACTGCTTGATTTGACCGATCGCATCCGCGAGATGATCGTGGACCGCCGGCCCACTTCGGAGATTAAGCGCGTCGCTTGCGAAGAGGGCATGATCACTTTGCGCGAAAGCGGCTTGGCCAAGATCCGCGCCGGCATCACCACCGTGAAGGAAATCAACAAGGTGACTTTCGTTGAGTAGCGCTACTGCATTCCGGCAGGGAATTTACCAGTTCGAATGGGTGCGCCGCCTCGCGCTCTGGCTCGATGCCATGCCCCATGTTGCCGTGGTCATCGAACTCGCTCCGGACCGCGTAGCTGCGGCGCGCTGGAGCCGTACGGGTTCGTTGGATGGCTATGCTGTCGAATCTTTGCCGGGAGGAGCGTTGGTTCCTTCGGCCGTCGAAGCCAACATTGTGAACGTCGCCGCCGTAAAGGCCGCGGTCGGCACTGTCTGCGACCGCTTGCGTGCCAGGGATGAAGATGTTGCCCTGATTCTTCCCGATACCGTGATTCGCGTCTTCGTGCAGCACTTTGAGGAATTCCCGCGCTCGGCAGCCGAAGCCGAGCCCATGCTGCGGTGGAAGCTAAAAAAGAGCGTGCCTTTCGAAGCCGATGAAACGCTCATCTCCTACATGCGTCAGGCACCTCGCGAAGCAGGGATTGATGTTGTAACCGCGCTCGCGCGTCTTCGCATCATTCGGGAGTACGAATCTCTCGCCGAGGGCATTGGGCTGCGCGCAGGCGTGGTGCTTAGTTCGTCGCTTGCTGCCATCTCTCTTCTTGATGACGAGAAGCCGACACTCCTTGCTCGCGTCTCGGGTTCCGCGCTCACCACGGCGATCGTGCGCCGCGGCGTCTTGTGCGGCTATCGTTGCACCGAACTCCCGGCTCAGGGCGCAAGCCTCACCCCGCAGATGCTCCTGGAAGAAGTTTTTCCCGTGGCCGCCTACTACCAGGATACTTGGCAGGAGGCCATCCAGTGCGTCCGCGTCGCGGGATTTGGCGCGCGCCTCCCCGAATTTGTACGCGCTCTGGAAGACGAGTTCCGCTGCGAGGTGCGTTCCTTGTTGCAAGCCGCAGTTTCTGACGAACGCATCAAAGAAGACACGCGTCCGCTGGCGGACCGTGAATTGGAAGGATTAATCGGTTGGATGCTGCAGCGTGGCTAGCATCGAATTTTCAGGAGTAGGGCAAAAGAAGCGATGAAAGTTCGGCTTAACTTAGCGACCAAACCACTGGAAACCCACAGGCGGTTCCTGGCGGGTGCCGGTCTTACCGCTGTGATCGCCAGTCTCGTATTCCTGGGGCTTGGATGGCATGTCTATTCTGCCCGCAAAGTCGATGCGGAGCAGCGCGCCCACGCGCAAAGCATGCGCCAGGAGATGGCCAAACTCGAAGCGCAGCGCAAAGATTTGGAGGATTTTTTCCGCCAGAAAGACAAAGCCGAATTGCACGACCGCGCCGCCTTCATCAATACCATCCTTGACGCGCGCAGCTTCAATTGGACGCTGATGTTCATGGATTTGGAGCGCATCCTTCCGGGCGGCGTGCGCGTCATCAGCATCGAGCCCAAGCAGGTTGGCGGACATGTCGAAGTGAAATTGACCGTGGGCGCCATAAGCGATGAAGCAGAATTGAAATTCGAGCACGCCCTCGAAGACTCAAAGGAATTTACAGAAGTTCAGATAAAGGATGTCCACACGCCCAATTCGACTGGCAATACCAGCGGCGATCAAAAAGTCGTTCAGTTGACCACGGTTTATTCGAGGACTTGATGCGTCGCGATTTTACATTGCGGAGACGAATCATTCTTGTCGGCGTGGTTCTTCTTGTGCTCGCGGACATCGGTCTCGCGGCTTACAGTTGGCAGCTTGCTTCCGCCCCGCACGCCCCAAAGGAAGAGTTCGCCGCGCGAACCAGGCAGCACGATCTCCTGAAGAAGAACATCGACGGCGCTCAGAAAATTCGCGATAACATTCCCGCCATCCAGAAAGATTGCGACCATTTCGAGCAATCGCTCTTTCCAGCGAGCGCCGGCTATTCCGCCGTCAGGTCCGAACTCGGCGACACTGCCAAAAAGAGCGGGATTTATATCGAGGATATGTCTTTCAAGCAAACGGAAAATTCCAATCGCGGGATGACCGAAGTGAAGATCGATGCCACCGTGAACGGCGACTACAAGAGCGTCATCGGATTTTTGAATGGTTTGCAACGCTCCGCGAATCTATACGCCGTTGACTCGTTGACCTTGGGTACGGAGAATGCCAATCAGGCCTCCGCAAACATCATCAAGGTGGTGTTGCATCTTCGAACCTACTTCAGGACCGCCGCATGAAGCAGAAGAAACAACTCGCCGTGCTTGCCGTGCTCGTCCTGATCCTGGTCGCCGTCGGCTATTTCTATTTCGACAGTGGAAAGCCCGTCGTAACCGCCGATGCCGGCTCCGCGACCCAAAACCCTCAACTGCTTTCCGTGGATAACCCTCAGCTCCATAAGGATCCAGTCGAAAAGGCCCGCAAGACCGAATACAAAAGCGGAGGCCGCAACATTTTCAGTCGAGAGATTCCGCCTAAGGCGCCAACTCCAGCGGAGATTCGGAAAGCGAGTGAACAGCGTACTCAGGTGGTTCAGCCGATAGTCATCGAGAAAAGGGTGACGCCACTTCCTGTGAAGTTCTTCGGCTACGGCACCGTTCCCAATGGCACCGCCCGCCTGGCATTCTTCAGTGACGGCGATGATGTTTACGTCGTCAAAGAAGGCGAACTCTTGATGAACCGCTTCCGCATTCTTAAAATTGGCAACACCAATCTCGAATACGAAGAGGTCTCCTCCGGACTCCGCGGCACCGCCAACCTCGAGGACCAGGGAGGACCGCCTTCCGCATGAACGCGCGCCGCATTCGAACGGCCGGGAACCGCACCGAGCGCGGCTACGCCTTGCTCGTGGTCATCTTCCTCGTCACCATGCTGCTCATTTCCGCAACGGTGGTCGCGCCGAATATCCTGACCGAAGGCCGCCGCGAAAAAGAAAAAGAAATGATCTGGCGCGGAAAGCAGTACACCCGTGGCGTGAAACTCTACTACCGCAAAATGGGCCGATTCCCAACAAATCTCGACGATCTCACCAAACCGAAGATGGGCTCTCTCCGCTTTATGCGCCAGGCTTACAAAGATCCCATGAACAAAGACGACGGCGCCTGGAGATTTATTTACGTTGGCCCGGCGGGGCAGTTGATTGGCAGCCTAAAACCTCCCCAGCAAAACGTCACTCTTCCGCAAATCGGCAGCGCGATCGGCACTCCCGCAGGCGCCTTGAACGGACCAGGCACTCCGGCACAGCCCGGCGGAATTGGTCAGCAAAGTCAGGGTGGACTATTGCCTAGTGGTGCGAATTCCGGCGCTAATCCGCCGGCAACCACGGGAACGCCGGTATCCGCCGATCAGGGCAACCCAGGCGGGCAGGCCATTCCAATGGGCGACACTCCGACGATCATGGGCGGCAACATTATCGGAGTGGGGAGCAAGATCAATAAGTCTTCGATCATCGTTTACGAGAAAGCGAAAAATTATCGCTTGTTTGAATTTATCTGGGATCCCTCGAAGGATAATTTCGGAGTGGGACAGCCGGGCATGCAGACGGGAACGGGATTGGGCCAGCAACCCGGCCAGCCGATCGGTCAGCAGCCTGGACAGAATCCAACCAATCCACAACAGAGTCCGCCGCAGAATCCTCAACAGCCGCCGCAGAATCCGCAGCAGCAATTTTAATTCTTATTGGGACTGGCTTGTTAAAGGCAGGGAAGGCGTAGGCATAGTTCCAGCTGCTGGCGTCGCCTGCGACTTCGTCGCCGACATTTTTGTGACCGGCGTTTTCTTGGAAGCTTCCGATTTGCTTTTTTCGTAGCCGTGCTTGACGCGGCGCACATAGGAAATTGTTTCGGCGAAGGGTGGCACACGGCCGTATTGCTGCACGCGCTCGGGCCCCGCATTGTAGGCCGCGAGCGTCAGCACCAGATCGTTGTGGTATTTCTGGAGCAGGTCGCGCAGGTAGCGCGTGCCGGCATCGATATTTTCCTGGGGATCGTCAATATTTTTCACTCCCAGCCGCACCGCCGTTTCCGGCAGGAGCTGCATCAACCCGCGCGCATTTTTGCGCGACACCGCTTTGGGATCGAAGTTGGACTCCACCGCAATCACACTGGTGATCAGGTCGGCGTCCACGCTGTAGCGCGCCGCTGCCGCCGCGACCAATTCCCGATACGGCGGCGCGACGACCGGTTTTGCAGGCACCGGTACAAAAACGTCTTCGGGCTCGATGGCGACGACGTCATCGGCGCCGATTTCCACCGCCCCGCCCTTCATTTGCAGGCGGTACTTGTCTCCCAGAAGCTGGTAACCCGTCACCGTCAGGCGCTGGCCGCTGCGAAGCACGACGTACTCCGCGCGCAGGGCTGGTGCCGCCAGCAATAGCAGAGGAAGCAGGAGCGAGGTCCGTCCCGCAACACCACCCGGGACGCAAAATGCGCGCGTCAAGCGCAAGACGCGGCCTCCCGCAACGCGAATCTTTCGATTGCCAGGGCTACGCCGTTCTCGTCGTTCGTGCCGGTTTCATGCCAGCCGTAAGTTTTTAGCTCCGCGACGCTGTTGCCCATCACCACGGGAATCCCCGCGAAAGAAAGCATTTCGAGGTCGTTGTGATTGTCGCCGATGGCCAGAATCTCTTCGCGCGCGATGCCGCGCAGCGCGGCCCATTCCGCCAGCGTCGATCCTTTCGAGCAGCCTTGGGGAATCACATCAATCATCGCGAAATCCTTTAGCGCGTAGGACGTCACCGCGAGTCGGAAGTCTTCCGCGAACGCCGCGCCCCTCAAACGGGCCTCGGCATCCCGCATGGGATCGATCCTGCCGCTCAGCATTACCTGGATGGGATCTTCCGTCAGGCAGCTTTCCAGTGGCCGGGCCATGCCGATATATTCCAGGTTGCGCGAGTAGTAGGCGTAGCGCAGGGAATCGTCCGGGTCCAGCGTTTCCAGCATCAACTGATTTTCGCGCTGCCGGTCGAAGATCACTGCCGCGCCCTCGCGCCACTGGCTTGTGAGATGCAAAACCTGGTGCGCGGTGGTCCTGGGCAGGAGGTGTCGCAGATGCGTGTGGCCGTCTTTCGAGCGGATCAGCGCGCCGTTGCTCACGATCATGGTCAGCGTGGAATCCAGTTGATGAGCCACGGTCATGGCAAAGTCATAGCGCCGCCCGGTGACCAGGGCCACCTCGATGCCCCGGCGGGTCGCTTCCGCAATGGCCGCCCGGTTGGCCTCGGGGAGCTGCCACCGGCTGTCCAGCAGCGTGCCGTCAATGTCCAGCGCAATCAGTCGTATAGCCATAGCTCAGGCGGCCGTAAGGCGGCCGCTCCCTCAATTGTACCGTGAAACCGGGCGCAGATTTGGCTGCGGTTCCCCCTGGAAGAGATACTTTCTTGTAACAACTGGTTAACCATAACAGGGTACCCCCTCCCCTGTTTTTCAAAAGTGGTGATTCCAAAGAGTTTTAAGTTCTTTAGAATGAACACTTGTAGAAGTGTTGATTCTAAATGCCTTAGGCGAGGGTCGGGTTTGCACAAGAGTAATGATTCCGGGGCTGGAGATTCCGAAGCGGCTGAGAGGAGCGGGGTAGGCGACGGTGCTAGAAACGTTGTCGATGACGAATTCACGACATATGATAGCGCGAAATTGTTCAATAGTCAAGTACTTATACAGTACTAGTATTTAGCGAATCGCCATCTCTTGTTCGAAAGATTTTGCAAAGCGCAGAAAACAAAGGGGTAGAGTTCGCTGTGAATCTGTGTGAGTTTTCAGTGCGCAGTTTTCAGTCGTCAGTAGAGGAGGGGGGAGGGCCTAAGTTTTTCTCGTGCGGTTGTCTTAATTGGCTTCTGGGGTGAGGCGGTAGGCGGTGATGATGGCTTGCATGGCGTCGCCGAGTTTGGAGAGGGCGTGGGAATGGGTCTTGAGAATCGATTACGCCGTCACCGCGACAGTCCAAAGTGAATCCAGTAGCTCATTCCCTTGTGCGCAGGAGAGCTGCAATAACCCGAGGATTGCGGCGACCGTGGAGTACAGCGACAACGAGGAGGGGTTTCTCCTGCGGGGCATAGGCAATCAGAAGATCGCGCAAGAGCTGAAAACGGAGCGGGCGCGAAGTGAGATCAGGACGGGTGTGGCCGATTTGAGGGAATGGGACAAGGGCGCGAATCGCTTCCGCGATCTCATCGATGACACGATCAGCAGCACTTGGGTTATCGGCAGCGATATATTCCCAGATTTCGGTTAGGTCGGCGAGCGCATCCGGATGGAGAACAAATCCGTTCATGAACGGCGGCGGTCTTGGCTCTTTTGGCGCAGTTGGACAAATGCGGTTTCGCCGTCGATGGGCTGCACGCGACCGCTCTTGATGTCATCGTAGCGGCTATCGAGCGAGTTGCGCACTTGGGACAATTCAGCAAGGTATCCGGTCATAGCGTCCTCGACGAGTTCTTCCGGGGCGCGGCCGGTCGTCGCGGCAAGCTCTTGCAGGCGGGATTCGGTTTCCGGTTTGAGGTGCACGACCATAATAGTGAGTCTAGAGACGCGGCGGGGAACTGTCAAAGCGATTTCCAGAGACGATACGGCTTGGCGGGCTGCTTGGGGCGACCCAATCCATGATGACGCCCCAGGGTTCGGTGGGGCTGGATGGGGTTGGCATGATTTGAGTGCGTTTCGCGTGGAGGGCGAGGGAGCGAAGACGATCGTATCGATTCATTCTTTGGGGGGAACGAGACCGGGAAGTATCTGAGCGCGGTTGCGTCGATAAATCCATCAAGCGACGAGGTAGATAAGGCAAGCTGAGGGAAGGTAGATATATCGGAAAATTCCGCCCAGCGTAAACATGGGAGAGGATGGTAGCGGAAAACGGGATGGGGAGGAAAGCTACGATGCACTCTGACCTAACACTTTGTCGCGCCACTGGCGCACGCTCAACGCATCGAGGCGCTCACCCTTGAAGACAATTTGTTTCACTGGCTTCTTGCCGTTGTCACTTTCTCTTCGCAACAATTCGCCGACCTCCATCCAGCGCACTTCGGCGAACGTCTTTTTTTCATTCCCAGCGCTGCGCTCTGGTTCTTCGGGAAACGTGCCGATCACGAGCATCATTGGGCTGTCCTGACTGGTCCAGTACTTCACCCAGCGCTGCTTCTTGATAGTGAAGATTTCTGCGCCGTCACTCTTGCGTTTTTTAAGGAACGAATTGCCGGATTTCAACTGGAGATACATGTGCTTGCCGGTTCCGCGGCCTTCGTCGTCCGTGAACTCCGCAACAAGGTCGATGCCTTCGTCTTCATCGCCGGGGACTTCGAGGCATTTCTGATTGGCGCTTGTTACCCTGGCAGAGACTTCGAGGACTAAGAGTTTCCCCTGACGACGGGAATCTAGCTCAGTAGATTCGCGTTGGCGAAGCGCTTCAATCTTCTTCTTGATAGCCTCGCTGGCGAAGCGTTTTTCCATTGCATCCCAAAGTGGAACGAACTTTTCGCACCCCGGGCAAAGGATCTCCGCACGCTCGCCCTTCTCCTCCAACCTTTTCATCGCGAGCTTGCGGTTCTCTACGGGCTCGTCGCAGTGCGGGCAAGTGTAGTAGCGCAAGCGCGGCACTTCTTCGGTCGATTTCTCGCTTAGATGTTCGTGAATGTAGCTGGCAAAGATGACTTGCTCCTGCCCAGTGACACCTTTCGCGTGGTGAGCTAGCAGGTCACCGCGACCGTCCTCCCCGCGGACCAGCTTGATGCCGACGATCTTCCCCTCGGCCAGAGTTTCAAAGTCCGCCGCGTCGCGCCACAGTTCCTTCAGCTTGAACGCCCCGCAATGGGCCAGTTTTACGACGAGGGTTGCGTAGATGTCGTCGAGAAAGCCACGAATCGTGTAACTGACGAAGAACTTCTGCGGCACCGGCCCGACAGGGCGCTCAAGCCCACAGTGGCTAGGGAACACGAGGTCGCCGTTCTGCCGGAGGCACAAGCGCCGTTCGAGCAGCATCTGCTCCATGGCCTGTAGCACAACCTTTTCGTCGGCCTGGGGGAGACGCTTCTCTACAACGTCTTTTCCGTCTGCCTGCTTGGTTTGGAAGATGAGCTTTCCTTCCACGATGCTGCTCACCGGCAGGCAACCGAGCCCGGACTCAGCCGCGCGCAATGTGCGGATCACGGCTTGCGCATAAACATTGACCCACTCGGGACGCAGCAAGATGTATGTGCCAAAACGTAGTTCCTTCACCAGACCGGGGCCGTCGAGCAGCGACACCACCGTTTCCAGTTGGGCGTCGGCAAATTTCGTCCCCGAAGGCAAGCGATGGCGCAGAATGCTCTCCAACTCTTTGAACGTGGCAAGCACTTGCCCCTCGTCGCGCAGCTTCAGGATTTCATCCTTCAAGCGCTTGAAAAGTGCAGGAGAGTTGTGTGGTGTCAGTTCATCCCACGGTATCTTTTCCAGCATGGCTTCGCGCAGCCTGGGGATGCCGTTCCCGGTTTCCGCGCTGGTCTCGAAATATTCGTATTCGTTCTCCTTAGCGTAAGCAAGAACCTTCTGGCGGTCGAAGCGGAAGCCTACGTCCGTGCGACCGGCCACTAGAAAGGTCCGCGCATTGCGTGCCGTGGACCGGGCCAGAGCCTGCTGCCATTCTCGAAGTCCCGGCAACACGTTCTCTTGGTCCGCGTTGAACATGAGGAGCACCAGGGCCGTGCGATCGAGGTAGAGCTGGTGAATGAGCCTTTGATCAGCTTGACCCCCGAAATCCCAAAGCCACACTTCCCGCTCCCATCCGGGCTTTTGCGGTAAGTCATTGAGCTGCCATTGCGTAGACCACGCGCCTGAGGTTGATGGACCCCGTTGGGGCGGACGGTTCTGAACGAGACGCTCGGTAAGGCCAGTCTTGCCTGCGCCGCTTTCGCCGACGAGAAGAACTTTGGCGTTTGTGTATTGAACCTGGTCCGGGGCCGGGGAGGGAATCGCTACATGGACCGGGCGTACTCTAGCCTCCTTCAAAGCCTCCGACAGGTCCCATACATGGATGGTTCCTGACATGTTACCGGAAATAGCGTGCCTCTGATCGGAGCTCCATGCGACGTGCCTCACCATGCCTTGTGCCCGTACATGCCTTGTGCCGAACAGAACCCTTAAACAGCGTGCCGTGTCTAAGTCCCATAGGCGCACAGTTCCATCTAGGCCTGCGGAGAGAACGGAACGCCCATCAGCACTCCACGCGATACTCCAGACATAATCCGTATGACCACTTAGAACCCGTAAACACGTGCCTTTCTCGATGTCCCACAGGCGAAGTGTGTGGTCGGCACCGCCAGAGAGAGCGTAGATTTGATCGGGGCTCCACACCACGCATCTAAGTTCTTTTGTGTGACCTTCGAACACCCGAAGGCAGCGCCCGGATTCCACATCCCACAATCTTACGGTTGTGTCGTCTGAGCCGGAGAGAGCGCGACGTCCGTCGGCGCCCCAGGCGAGGCCCCATGCGCCATGTCCCGCGTCTTCAAACGTGCGCAAGCACTGGCCTGTCCGCAAATTCCACAATCGTATGGTGTCGTCAGAGGACCCGGATAGGGCATGTTGTTGATCGGGACTGAACGCCACGCTGATAACTCGGGCAGAGTGGCCCCTCAGGACACGTCTGCACCGCCCGGTCTTCACGTTCCATAGGCGCAGAGTTCCGTCATCTGAGCCGGAAAGTGCCATGCGTTGGTCAGGGCTCCAAGCCAAACCCCATACTTCTTCCGTGTGACCTTTGAACAAGCGCAGGGAGCGCCCCGTCTCTCCGCTCCATAGCCGTACTGTCTTATCCCCACTGCATGTGAGGACTTGTTCTGCATCTCGACTCGAAGCAAATGCTTTGATGTCCGCCTCTGAGTAGTCAAGCCGCACGACCTTTTGTGCCTGCCTTATTGGCGGGGATGTGGTCGGCAGTTCGGTCGTTTGCTCCGGCGGACGGCAGGCTTCGAGGAGTTTCGGGTATGCCTGGCTCTGGTCTTGCGGGAACCAGTTGATGTAAAGGAATTGCGCCAGGGAACCTTTGATCGATGCATCGTCGAGCCGCAAGGGGATAAAGCGGCGCTCCTTGTTCAGCGGGTCGCGAAAGCGGTACGTACCAGCTTCCAGTTGCGCCCAATCTGAGTCGAACGCGTTCACAGACATGCATAGCACGAGCATGCGTGAGCGCTCCAGCCCGTCCTCGATCTTCGCTGGGATGCTGTCGCCGGGGCGGATTTCCCACTCATCGAACCACACGCGCAAGCCGTCCGCCTTCAACCGCTCGGCGAGCTTGCGGACGACTGGCTTGTCCTTGGAGCTGTGGCTGAGGAAGACGTCGAAAGAGAATTGATCACTCATGAGCGTAAAGCCGGGTTCTGGCGCGTATCTAAGGGCAGATCGTATCACAGGTTTCTACGTACCTCAGCAGATAAGGCTATAGTGGGGTAGGGGGGATGTTCGATTGAATTGCCTGACGAACTTGCTGAGTGTAAGGGAGCGATCTTCATCGGAGGGCGGGGTTTTCAGGCAGTGGTGCCTTTGGGCAGAGCCCAGTTCATGGCTTCGTCGCGATTGCGAGAGACTTGGAGTCCTTCTTCGCCCTTGAATTCGCGGAGGATACCGTACATCCGGGCTAAGCCATAGGCCACGTCGCCAGTCGCCAGGACTGTCCGGCGAGAATGGGGCGAGAATGCGGTCGCTTGAGCGAACCTGTCAATATCCTCTCTGGTGAGGTCAGCCCGGCGGCGTCAAAATTTGCGGGAGAAATGGTATCCTCGATTGTACTGGGGATTCGTCAGGAGAAACAAATGGCACAGCTGGATCGCATTACGCAGGACCCGGAAGTCATGGGTGGAAGGCCCTGCGTCCGCGGCATGCGCGTGACGGTGGGGATGATTGTTGGCCAGATCGGAGCGGGCCACAGCATCGAGGAAGTCCTGGCAGAGTATCCTTATCTGGAGCGCGAGGATGTGCTGCAAGCCCTGCGTTACTTGGCGTGATATCACTTCTTCAGGAAACCTTGTAAGTCCAGCCAATCGGCAAACCTTTCGATCCAGTGATCGGTGGGGAGGTTCTGCTTGTGCATTCCAAAGCCGTGGCCACCTTTTGCGTACATGTGGAGTTCGGCGGGTTTGTGAGCGCTGGTCCACTTTTCGTACAAAGCGACGCTGTCCGGTGCGAGTCCGAGATTGTCATCGGTGGCAGCGGCGACAAACACCGGCGGCGCATCCGCTGGAACGGGAGAATCTTTAAACCTGCTCCCGGCGGCATAGATGAGGGCGGCGAAGGCGGGCCGGCCATCTGGCGCGTAATGGAAGGCAACTCCGGCGGAGACCGTTCCGCCAGCGGAGAATCCGATAATGCCGACGCGGTCGGGAGAAACTCCCCATTCCGAGGCGTGCTGACGAACGTAGGTGACCGCCGCTAACCCATCGGCGATTGACAGGGGAACGAACTTGTCTAATATCTCTCGAAATTTCTGCCGGTCTGCATACAGCGCCGTAAATTCCTGTGTGGCGTCCTCGCCAGTGTGGGCGATGCGGTACTTCAACACAAAGGCGGTCACGCCTTTCGCGGCCAGGTACTTGGCGACATCGTTGCCTTCGCTATCGATGGAAAGGGCCATAAAACCGCCGCCTGGGCAGATCACCACGGCGGTGCCGTTTCGCAACTCCGGAGAAGGCTTGAATACCGTCAGCGTTGGCTTGGTCACGTTGGCGACGACTTCGGTGTTCCAGTTTTTCGAGAAGTACTCTTTCTCAGGATAGTTCTCCTGCGTCGAGCCAGGCGCAGTGCCGGGATAGAGGGAAATGACGTCCTGGGCGGCTGCGAGGGGCGCCAGGAACACCAATAAACAAAGGGTTCGAATGAGAAGTGTTTTCATGGGCGCATAGTCTAGCAGAGAGTCGCGTCGGGGGTGGAAAGCGAAACTAGAAGTCAGAAACTCGAAACTAGAAACTCGAAACTCGAAACTAGAAACTCGAAACTAGAAACTACATTACGGAGCGCTGTGGCCGGCGCACTGGAGGACGCCGAGGTAGGCGCTCCACGGGCCGACGGCTTCGCGGTATTGGTGGGCCATGATCCTGGAGATTTGGTGGAGATGAGTCAAGTCATGAGCGGCCCAGGTGGCCAGAAGCTGTGAGAGTGTAACTGTTCCGAAGGCAGGATGTCGGCCACGCAGAGCGAGGTCCTCTTGGCGCAGGTTCAAGGCGCGGAGTTCGGCCAGGTTTTCTGAGCGCAAACGCGCAAATTCATCCAGTAACTGCGCGAGCGACTTACGTTGAGTCTCTTGCGCGTGGCCCCCGCGATCAAAGGGCTCAAACGTGCGAGTCTCGCCAAATTGCAGGACGATCTTCGCGCGCGGCATCCAATCGGCGCGTTCGCAGTGAATCAGATGAGCGACGACATCGAACGCGCTCCAAGTGTTTTCTCCTTCATTGCGGAGCGTCCACGCTTCCGGCAGATCGCGCAAAAGCGCATTGAGCGCGGCGGGAGTGCGAGAGAGAAGCGAAATGGTGTGCTGTAAGTTGAATTCCATGGTGGTCCCTCGCCGCGGGCAGCGGTTTTCGAGAGACTCCGATTGTAGCTGTTCTGCGTGGCATGTGGGGCAGGCGCCTTATGGGACTTACTGCGCCATTTTGGTACGGGGTTAATTCTGGTGAGGGCCTACTGGCAATAAGAGGAGTTGGTATTCATATTATTTTAACGTATTCAAGGGTAAGCAGATTCTTCCTCGGGAAGTAGCTGCCATCCGCCATCGCATGAATCAAAGTCAAAAGTCCAACACGGAGAAACGGCGTGTGGGGCACCTGGCCGCAAGCTCCCCGAAGTTCATTTCTTGGGAGGCCAAGGCGTAATCATCGACACGCTGCTCTGATAGCTGCGGTACAGATCTCCATGAAACTCCAAGAGGTCGCGCTCTTCGAGTTGAATGGCCACAAGAATGTAAGCCGTGGTCATGATCGCGAAGAAAAGATGTCCTGCGGTCATGGTCGGTGCGCTCCAGAACGCCACAATGAATCCCACATAGAGAGGGTGCCGGACAAATCTATACGGCCCCGGTGTTCTAAAGCCAGCTGACTTGAACTCCTTGCCGGTAAAGGCTGACCACACCTGCTTCAGCCCGAAGAGTTCGAAGTGATCAATCAGAAAAGTGCTGAGCAGCACGAGTCCCCACCCGGCGAGCGAAAGTACGTGCAAGGCGGTAATGCCACTGGGATTCGCGACCTTCCACAACGGACCTCCGATCGGCTCCCAGAAGCGGATCAACAGCAGCAGGGCAAGACTGGAGAACAAGACGTAGGTGCTGCGCTCGGCGGCCGAAGGGACCAGTTTTATCCAGGCACGTTTGAATCCCTGCCGCGCCATGATGCTGTGCTGCAATGCGAAAACGGACAGCAATCCGGCATCGATCAACAGTCTGGTTAGCAGCGGGCGCGCAAGCCGCTCTGGAGCTGCGTCCATGGTGTAGACAAACCAGATCGCATAAAGAAATGTGCCCAGGAAAATTACGTAGCAGACAAGCCCGTATAGAAGAATCGCTATTCGTTTCATACGTCTCTCCAGTTGGAATTGGGGCCGTTGGAATTGGGTTGTATATATCACCAGACACTTAGGAGGGCAAGCGGTAACAGTCGTTTACGATGAAGTGCGGGCTACTGCTGGCGGCGAGAGCGGGCGGGGCAGGAGTTAGGGGCGGGGTCGAGGGTGGAGAATTGGGCGGATTGAGGAAAGAGGAAGAGAGATTTCTCTCTGCG
>JBGPIX010000022.1:0-28538 GCA_041485085.1 Candidatus Acidiferrum sp. | reverse complement strand
AGTGGCCGGGACAATCATGACGCACTCAGCCAAGCTTGACGTCGTCGGCGTGGGCCTCAACGCCACCGACACTCTTATTCCCCTCGCGCATTATCCCGCGCGCGGCTCCAAAGTCGAGTTTCGCTCCGCAAAAGTTTTGCCCGGCGGCCAAGTCGCCACCGCCATGATCGCCTGCCAGCACTGGGGTTTGCGCACGCGCTATGTAGGCAAAGTCGGAGACGACAGCGCCGCCGAGCTGCACCGCGCGGAATTTGAGCAATCCGGCGTCGAAGCTCATCTCCTCGTGGCTCCCGGCTGCCCCAGCCAGCAAGCCTTCATCCTCGTCGACGACTCTGGCGAACGCACCGTCCTCTGGAGACGCGACGACCGCCTCACCCTGCGCCCCGAAGAACTCCAGCAAGACTGGATCGTGAACGCCCGCGCCCTTCACGTCGACGGCCACGATACTGCCGCCGCAGCGGTAGCCGCAGGCTGGGCCCGCGCCGCTGGCATTCCCGTCATCGCCGACGTGGATGAGCTTTACCCTGGTGTGGAAACACTCTTGAATTCCGTCGACTACCTCCTCACCAGCCGAGACATTCCAGGTCGCCTCACGGAAGAGTCCGATTTGCGAAAATCCCTGCCCGCCCTGCAGAAACGATTTGCCTGCCGCCTCACCGCCGCGACACTCGGCGAAGAAGGCATCCTCGCCTGGGACGGGGCACAATTCCACTACGCCGCTGCTTTTCGCGTACAGCCGGTTGACACCACCGGTGCGGGAGACATTTTTCACGCCGGCTTCATTTACGGCCTTTTGCAGGGTTGGCCCTTGCAGCGCCAGCTCGATTTCGCTTGCGCCGCTGCCGCGCTCAACTGCACTGCCGTCGGCGCCCGCGGCGGTATTCAGTCCATCGAAAGCATCGAGCACCTCATCGCCACCGGCGCCCGCCACGTTCAAGCTTACGACCCATCGATTCTCACTTGAAAGACTCGGCCAGTTTCCGGTTTTCCGACCAATGGGGAGTTCGCCCGCCGCTGCCAGGTCGATTCCTGGGTGACAAGGCTATTTATCAACAATTGGGTCAGCATCGATTAGTGACCTATAGGGCAGACCATCTAAGTCCGAATCACCGGAAGGGATCATTCAGTTTCCACCGAAACAGGTTGTGCCGTAAGGACCCGCGTTACTGACATCGCCGGTCCACTGCTCGGAGTTCGCGGACTTGTCAATGACGGATTCGAGGTCAAAAAGAGACTTCGGAGCACTCCCACACCCATAGTAGTGCTTCACGCGATGAGTCACTCCTCTTATGCTGAGTTCTGTGATTGCGGTGGCCATATCCGTACAAACGCGGCCCTTGCATTTCGCTGCCGAGTAGTCCTCGTCAAGTCCCCAGAATTTCATTTTTGCGAACACCGACGCTAACGCTCTGATCTTATCCGTTTCCATTCGCCCTTCCCGCGTCCCCACTCCCTTTACATGGCTTTTGCCGTTGTACTCTACTCGCCCATCACCATGAATTGTTACCGAGTATGCGGGGCAAGTACCGTAACACCCAGTCCGCTCTAGCTGGATTGTTGCCGTCTTGAGATCAGCATCCGACAAGGAACTTAGGTCAGGAGCTTGATCGCCGCTATGACCTAACGCTGATTTGATGACTGGCAACGAAAGCCCCGCGATCAGAAGGCTGACCATGAAGAACCTTTGAAAAGCCATATCCACCTCCCTTTAGTTGCCATGAAGCACGGTCTGTCCTTCCGCCCGAATGAGGGACGTCGATTCGGAGTTCCGCCTCCATCACTTCGGCGAGTCGGGGGCGCAGAGAGCGCCCTTTCCGCCCACACTATATGACACCGTCGAGCGCGCATGTGTTCCCAATCCAGCCATTGCTCCCGTCGACGCCATCCGTGGAGTCCTATCCACGCCGAGCCACGCATCAAGTTGAGCCCCCGCCAACCCAGATGTTATCCTGCCTTCTATGGCGGATCCCGTCATCTCCCCGCCGGAAGTGGCGTTCACCTCCCCGCTTGAACATTCCCGGCGTCAGCTCGAAGCCTTGCTCGAAGTCAGCGAGGCCATCGCCCAGCAGCGCGATCTCCCCGCGCTTTTCCACGACCTCGCCGGCCGCCTCCATTCCGTCGTTGACTTCGACTTCCTCTCTCTCGTCCTTCATGAGCCATCACGAAACGTCATGCGTCTCCACGTTCTGGAAACTCGCGTCCCTGGTGAAAAAATAGCCGGCACCGAATCTCCCATTGAGGGCAACCCTTCCGGCTGGGTCTGGCAAACACAGCAGCCCTTTGTGGTCACCGACACCGAAGACGAACCGCGCTTTCCCGATTTCCTGAAGCGCTTCCGCGAGCACAATGTCCGTTCACTCGCGATTCTTCCGCTCACCACCGCCCAGCACCGCCTCGGTGCCATGGGTTTCGGTCGTCTCGTCCCCCAGCGCATCACCGATACCGAACTCCAATTCATGGAGCGCGTCGCCAGCCAGGTCGCCGTCGCTGTCGATAACGCCCTAAACTTCGCCACTTCCCAGGCCTATCAATCCCAACTCGCGCGCGAACGCGACCGTCTCCAGGTTCTTCTTGAAATCAACAATGTCCTCATTACCAGCCGCGAACTCCCCGAAGTTTTTCGCGGCATCGTCAAAACCCTCGAGCGCGTCATTCACCACGATTACACCAGCCTCGCGCTTCTCGATCCCCATACCGGCTTGCTCAAAATTCACGCGCTCGATTTTCCCGGCAACCAGGGCCTCTTCACGCAGGAAATCACCGTTCCCCGTGATACTTCTCCTTCCGGTCAATCCATTGCCAGCGGCCAGCCGTTCCTCGCCCGCGGCGCAGAGATCGACCGTTATCAAAACGAAATCATCCGCGCCCTCCGCACGTCTGGCGTCCAGAGCATTTGTTGCGTTCCGCTCATCACCCACGGGCAAGCTTTTGGCACACTCAACGCTGCCAGCCGCCGCATCGATGCCTTCTCCCCGCAAGATGTCGAGCTCTTG
Organism: Candidatus Acidiferrum sp.; assembly: GCA_041485085.1. GTDB lineage: Bacteria > Acidobacteriota > Terriglobia > Acidiferrales > UBA7541 > Acidiferrum. The sequence goes on along the minus strand of JBGPIX010000022.1, from coordinate 25,545 downwards.
CAGCAAGTCGCCTCGCAAATCGCCATCGCCGTCGAAAACGCCCTGGCCTTCAAGGAAATCGAAGCTCTAAAAAACAAGCTCGCCGAAGAAAAGCTCTACCTCGAGGAAGAAATCCGCAGTGAATTCAATTTCGAGGAAATCATCGGCGAAAGCCCCTCGCTCAAGCGCGCCCTTGCCCAGGTCCAGCTCGCTGCTCCCGCCGGCACCACCGTCCTGCTCCTCGGCGAAACCGGCACCGGAAAAGAACTCTTCGCCCGCGCCATCCACAATCTCAGTCCGCGCCGCGATCGCACTTTCGTCAAAGTCAATTGCGCCGCCATCCCCAGCGGTCTTCTCGAGTCCGAGCTTTTCGGCCACGAGCGCGGCGCCTTCACCGGCGCCATCAACCAGAAAATCGGCCGCTTCGAATTAGCAGACCGTGGCACGCTCTTCCTCGACGAAGTCGGCGATCTTCCCCTCGAACTTCAGCCGAAACTTCTTCGCGTCCTTCAAGAGCAGGAATTCGAACGCCTCGGCGGCAACCGCACCCAGCGCGTGGACGTCCGCGTCGTCGCCGCCACAAATCAGGACCTCTCAAAACTTGTTACCGAACGCGCCTTCCGCAGTGATCTCTTTTACCGCCTGAACGTATTCCCCATCCAGATCCCCGCGCTCCGCGAGCGCGCTGAAGATCTCCCGCTCCTCGTTCGCTATTTCGTGCAGAGATTCAGCCGTCAGCTCAACAAAGCCGTTGAGTACATTCCCGCCGACGCCATGGACGCCCTCACTCACTATTCTTGGCCCGGCAACGTCCGCGAACTCGAAAACCTCATCGAACGCGCCGTCCTGCTCTCCCCCGGCAAAGAGCTGCGCATCCCCTTCGCCGAACTGAAATCCACTTCCATTTCCAGCGCAGCCTCCGCCACCGATTCCTCTTCCTCCTTAACTTCCTTAACCTCTTTAACGTTCTCCGCCTCTCCCATCTCCACCCTCGAGGAAGCCGAACGCCAGCATATCCTCCGCGCCCTGAAACAAACCCAGTGGCGAATCGCCGGCCCCAAGGGCGCCGCCGTCCTCCTCGATATCAAACGCACCACTCTCCAGGCGCGCATGCGCAAGCTCGGCATTCGCCGCCCAGTTTGAGCTTTCGCGGAAGACGTTTCCCTTTTCTTCAGTTTTCCCGTTGAATTTTCTACTTCAGTTCGGTGTTGATCAAGTTTGCCAAGCGTGCGCCGGCCAGCGCGATTCGCTGCTTGGCCAGAGTTTTGGCCTTGCTCTTATATGCGCTCGTCAGCGTAAACGGCCCGTTACCAGCCACAACTGGCGTTTGATAAACGGTGTTCTGCGCGGCCTGAAAACTCTCCGCAATCCAGTCTTTCTCATCGGACTTCGCCGCCAGCCCCGCATCCGGCGCCGGCAACTTCTTCGCGGCTTTGATCACCGGTTGGATCACCGCTTGCGCCGTTGCCCCCGCACCGAAGAGGCCGTCCCAAAACGTGTGCAAATGTGCGGCGCATCCCGCGCATTTCAGTTTTTCTTTGTTTCCGCCGCTGTCGCCCCCGGGATCAGTGCTGCTCACTCGAGTTGCACAGTGCAGCGGTTGGTGCACGTCCCCCACCAGGTGCAGCAGCCACGCCAAATCGTAAGACTTCAGCTTGTCATCGCTGGTGGATGCCAGCACTCCGCGAAACAGCGCAATCCGCTCCTGCGCGTTCGGCGTCGGTATCGCCGGTAGCGCGGAGCCGTCGCTCGTAAAAGGTGTGTCCACAAAATGCCAGTACTTATGCCGCAGTAGGTCTCGGTAGCCTGTGTTTTGGCTTGACGGTGCCCCGTCTGGAGTATTCCCGCCGTTGGTGCCATCGTCGCTGTATTGGTACTCGCCTTTAATCCCGTCCGGCCAGGTCGCCGCGATCAGGAACACCATCATTTGCTTATCCGACGGTGAAGCGTCTTCCGGAATCATCATCATCCAATTCTGATAGTCCGGATTCAACTGCAGCAGCGCGTCCACCCGCGCTTTCGATGCTGGCGTCAGTTGCTGGTACGCCACATAAGCCACCGCCATATGCCCGAAGTTATTCCATCCATATGTCGGCGCACCTAGCCCTCCGGCTAGCACCAGCATCCCTAGCACCAGAAGAATCTTCTTGGTCATATTTCGCCTCCATCGGAACTCTACGCGCATTTCGTTGCGCGCCTGCAAACATCAATCACGAATTGACCCAGTCGCGGGACACCTTTTGACACTACTGTTAACTAGTGCTCCCACCGCCGGATTCGTTTCACCTCTCGACCCGGTTTCTCCGTGCTGGATCATCGCTCAGGAACCCCTCTCCACAAAACGAAACAATAATCCTTTAGCTTCGCGGGGTGATGGTCGCGGTATTTCGGCGCACGCTCGTTTCCTGGCAAAGTTCAGCTATACTTCGCTCCACAAAAGTGCCCGCGCATCCCAGCCAGGAGAAGCCATGGCAAAATTCTCTTTCAATGTCATCCTCATTATTCTTCTTGCCGTTTTTTTCACCTGTTCTTCACAAGCCTCGCCGCAAACGCCCTCGATTGCCGCTTCGTCTGGACAATCCATCGCCGCCAACTCCGCAACTCAGTCATCCGCTTCTTCCAGCGTACAGCCTCAGCCTCAGAACAAAATCACTGCCTACACCCTCCCGCCCGATCTCTATCGCAAAGCCCGCAACCGCGGCCGCATCGGTTTTGCCTCTCGAATCATCGGTTTCTTTTACGGCCTGCTCGTTCTCTGGTTTATCCTGCGTCGCAAAATCTCGGCGAAATATCGCGATTGGGCTGAAACTGTTTCACGCCATCGTTTTGTTCAGGCATTCGTCTTCACTCCGCTCCTCGTCCTGAGCATCGGCGTTCTTCAACTTCCCGTCGATATCTTTCACGAATCAATCTCCAAGCTCTACAAGATCTCGGTCCAATCCTGGCCATCCTGGGCCGCTGATTGGGCCAAGGTCCAGCTCCTTACCATCATCTTTGGCAGCTTACTCGTCTGGATTCTCTACTTCGTCATTCGAAAGAGCCCGCGCCGCTGGTGGCTTTATTTCTGGATCATCTCGCTTCCCATCCTTCTGTTCATCATCTTCATCTCGCCTTACGTCATCGATCCACTCTTCAATAAGTATGAACCGCTCACCACACATGCCCCGCAGCTCGTCCCCGAACTCCAGCGTGTCACCCGCCGCGCCGGTCAGGAAGTCTCTCCCGAACGCATGTTCTGGATGAAGGCCAGCGACAAAACCATCGCCACCAATGCTTCCGTCAACGGCTTCGGCGCCTCCAAGCGCATCATTATCTGGGACACCACTCTGGCCCAGGAAACCACCGACGAAGTCCTCACCGATTTTGGCCACGAAATGGGCCACTACGTCCTCGGGCACGTGTGGAAGGGATTTCTATTTTTCTCCGCCCTGATCTTCGTTCTTTTCTACCTCGGCTACCGCTCCATCGGATGGCTTCTCGCGCGCTCCGGTGCTGACTGGGGTGTCCGCGCTCTCGACGACTGGGCCTCACTTCCCGCGCTACTCTTGCTCATGACTCTCTTCGGCTTCGCCTCCGATGCCATCGGCAATACCTTCAGCCGTCATGAAGAACATCAGGCCGATATCTACAGCCTCGAAGTCACTCACGGCATCGTTCCGGATGCCGGTCAAGCCTTCGCGCGTTCCTTCCAGATTTACGGCGAAACCGTTCTCGTCGACCCAGACCCCAATCCCGTTAACGTCTTTCTCTTCTTCGATCACCCCCCAGTTGCCGACCGCATCCACCTTGGCGTCACCTACGACCCCTGGTCCAAAGGCGAATCACCTCAATTCGTAAAGTGACTTTCCGTCAGCACCCGCCTGGTTTTTTACAGATTTTTGACTTGGCAATCATCCTGTTTGAGCGTAGATTTTCTTGACCAGCCCCCTGAGGTACCTATGAAATTCCTCATCAGTATGTCCCTGCTGATGCTGTCGGTCTTTTTCTTTGCGCCGCCGCTTCCGGAAGCTCCATCCGGTTTTGACAATAAGACCAATGGCTTGGTGGACGACGCCACGCACGCGGCGGATCAAGCCAAGTTCGAGGAAACCGAAGCCATCTCCGACGGCCTCGGCCCGCTCTACAACGCCCAATCCTGCCGCGAGTGCCATCAGAATCCCACTTCTGGCGGCTCCAGCCAGGTTTCCGAATTGCGCGTCGGACATAGCGGCCCCCACGGCGAGTTTGTCAGCCCAGATATTTCAATTGCTCGTGGAACGGAAATTATCAAAGGCCGTTCCCTAATAAACGACCGTGCCATTTGCCCGAACGGCGCCTTCCCCAGCACGGAAATCCAGGAACGCGTCCCGGACGCGGAGAAAATTCGTACCTTCCGCGTATCACTAAATGTATTGGGTGACGGTTTTGTGGAAGCCGTTGCCGATCAGACTCTCGTCGACCTCTCTAAGGAACAATGTAAGAAAAATCACAACAAGATCTGCGGTCAAGTTCTCTATGTACCCGTCGTCGAAGCGCCTGGCCAGACCGCCGTTGGCCGCTTCGGCTGGAAGGACCAGCAAGCCAGCCTTTTATCGTTTTCCGCTGACGCGTACTTAAACGAAATGGGCGTCACCAGCCGTCTGCAGCCTGATGAAGTCACCAATCTTTGCAACACGGTAGCCGAACCCAATGACAAGCTGGGTCCCGATGGCCTCTCCGACATCGATCACTTTGCGCGATTCATGCGCGCCAGTGAAGCCCCCGCACGCGACGCCCAGCTCGCGAAAACTCCCAAAGCAAATTTGGGCGCCGCATTGTTCGACAAAGTTGGCTGCGATATTTGCCATGTCCAGACGCTGACTACCGCCTCCGCTGGCACAAAAGTCAACGGCGGCGCCTTCACCATCCCTCCTGCGCTCGGAGACAAGCAGTTTCATCCTTACGGCGACTTCCTGCTTCACAACGTCGGCACCGGCGACGGCATTGTGCAGTCCATGACCGAGCACTACGGCAAAAACATGTACCAGATCACGTGGAAAAATCTCTCCCTCTCTGAACACAACAATACTGCAAACAAAATCCGTACCGCTCCGCTTTGGGGCATTCGCCTGCATTCGCGTCTCATGCATGACGGCGCTTCCGTTACGCTTCTCGACGCCATCCAGCGCCACCATGGCGAAGCCGAACACGTCACCGAAAAATTTGAAAAGCTCAAGCCAAGTGACAAGGAAGCTCTTCTCGAATTCCTGCGCTCCTTGTAGACCATTTGCCCTGCCATCCTCGCCCGACCCAAGTTCGGTCCGTCGGCCAGTTAATTATTTGCGCAAAGGACAGTTCTGCGCTGCCTCCCATACTTCCTTTCTTTGCTAGCCTATAGATACGAAACGACATACCCCGCCACGGGGACTTTCAAGCGCTTGTTGAAACGGGGCGGGTCGCCATTTTCTCGGGAGCATTGTGGCCGCATTGCGGCCAACGGAATGTTTTCGCCTTGAACGGCGATGGGGGTTCTTGACGTGAAAATCGCATCAGCATTTCTTGCACTGACCGGAACATTCAGTATTCTCGGCGCGTCCGCGTTCGCGCAAGCGCCCGCTTCCACTGCGTCCGCCGCTCCGGCCAAAAGTGTCTCGCGCACCACCAAAGCCGTGAACTACCGCCGCGCCGGCACCGCCAAGATCGATTTTCAAGGTACGGAATTGATGCAACAGGCTAACGGCGAAGCCAAAGTGCAGAACAAAGGCAATCGCACGGAGATCGAAGCAAAATTCACCGGCCTCGATGAAGCCACCAAGTTCGGCCTTGAATATCTCACCTACGTTCTCTGGGCGGTCTCTCCCGGAGGCCGCGCCGTAAACCTTGGCGAACTTGTCCTCAAGAATGGCAGCGGCGAAGTGAAAGCCATCTCCGACATGCAGACCTTCGGCATGATTGTCACCGCCGAACCCTATTTCTCGGTCACGCAGCCCGGCAATACCGTTGTTCTCGAAAACGTCTTCGGTCCCGCCACTCTCGGCAAGGTCGAAAACATCGACGCCAGTTACGAACTTCTTGGCCGCGGCATCTACTCCTCGTCCAACACTAAAATCGAAAACGCCATCTTTGGCATCGACCGCAAAACTCCGCTCGAGCTTTTTGAAGCGCGCAACTCCGTGCGCATTGCGCACATTGCCCTGGCCGATAAATATGCCCCTTCCGCGCTCGCCAAAGCCGAGCAGCAGCTCAAGAGTGCCGAAGAAATCTACGCGCGCAAGAGCGACAAGAAATCCGTAATTGCTGCGGCCCGCGAAGTCGTGCAAACCGCCGAGGAAGCTCGCGTCATGGCCGTAAAGCAAAAAGCCGAAGAAGACGCCAACGCAAAAATCGCCGCGGACAAAAAAGCCGCCGAAGATCGCGAAGCGAAAGCCCGCGCCGACGCCGTCGCTGAAATTCAGCGTCGCAAGGACGCCGAGCTAGCTCGCCAGCAAGCCGAAGCTGCCAAGGCCGAAGCTCTCCGCATGCAGCAGGAAGCGCAGCAAGCTGCCGCCGAAGCCGCTCGCCAGAAAGCCGAAGCAGAAAAAGCCAGCGCCGCCGCCTTAGTCCAGCAACAGGCCGCGCAAGCCGCTGCCGATCAGGCCGCAAAAGACAGAGCCGCCGCTCAAGCCCAGCAGCGCGCCGCAGAAGCCGAAACCGAAAAAGCGCGCCAGGCCGCCGCTCAGGCCGAAGCCGAAAAGGCCCAGCTCCGCGCCCAGCTACTCAATCAGCTAAATTCCATCTTGCAAACTCGTGACTCCGCTCGCGGTCTCATCGTCAACATGTCGGACGTTCTCTTTGACACCGGCAGCTACACCCTCAAGCCCGGCGCCCGCGAAAAACTCGCCAAAATTTCCGGCATCGTCCTCGCGCATCCCGGCCTCTCGCTCCAGATCGAAGGCCACACCGACAGCGTCGGTGGCGACGATTTCAATCAGCAGCTCTCCGAACGCCGCGCCGATTCCGTCCGCGATTTTCTTGCCGAGCAGGGCGTGCCCGCTTCTTCGATCACCGCCCGCGGCTTCGGCAAAACCCAGCCCGTCGCTTCGAACGACACTCCCGAAGGCCGCCAGCGCAACCGCCGCGTCGAGCTCGTCGTCAACGGCGACGCCATCGGCAAAACCGCCTCGGCTTCCGCCGCCCCCGCGACCCAGCCGTAGCACTTCGTCCATCTTCGCTCTTGTAGTGGCGGGTCTTCAGACCCGTGCTTTTTCCGTCGCTTTTTTCAGCGCTGTCCCTCTCGCACATTCCAACCTGAAACACTCGCCACCACGCCAGGATTTTTCCACCAGTCACCAGTCACGAATCACCAGTCACCTCCTCTAGGTACTAATTTGTCTCGCCCCTCCCTCCCCTCTGGCCTCTCTCTTGCCATCACAGGTTATGCGCAGCAGCGGACGCATCCCTAAGCAAATCCCCATCCTCCTCATCGGCAGCGATTTGGATGGCCGCGTCTTCTCCGAGCCCACCACCACCGTCCTTCTCAGCCTTCACGGTGCCGGCATCCTTTCCCGCCACAAGCTCTCCCCCGAGCAAGAGCTCGTTCTTCGCTGGCCCGAAAAAAACCGCGAAGCGGAAATCCGCGTCGTCGGTCATCTTGGCGAGCAATCCGGGCAGCACACCTACGGCGTAGCCTTCTTCGATCCCCATCTCAATTTTTGGCAAATCGACTTCCCGCCCATCAATCCTTTGGAAATGGAGCTTGGCCTCATCTCGATTGTTTGCAGCTCCTGCAATACTCTCGAAAAGATCGACGACACCAGCATCGAAGCCGACGTCTGCGCCGCCAACGAAAGCGTCGTCCGCTCTTGCAAGCGTTGCGGCACCACCACTCTCTGGAAACCCGACCAAAGCGCCATCAATCAGAAACCAGTTGCAACGGAAACTTCTCAAATACCGCTTTTCTCGGCCTCCGCCGCCCCACTGTCCACACCAACCCCGGCGCCCTCCTCAAATCCAATTCCCGCTCCAGCGCCTCCTCCGGCACTTGCACCCGTTCCGCCCGCCGCTCCAACTCCGTTCTACGCTCAGTCCTATAGTTCCGCGCAAAACCCAGCTCCATCCCCGTCCGCTTCCCAGTCCGCACAGCGCGCCGCCGTCCTCACCCTGTCTCCTCCCGCTCACGATAAACCCGCCGCGCCGCGCGCCAACCGTCGCAAACACCCGCGCGTCAAAGTCCATTACTCCGCCTGCATCCGCCATCCCGAGCGCGGCGACGATGTCGTCCAATGCGAGGACATGTCCAAAGGCGGCCTCCGCTTCAAGAGTCGCACGCACTACTATCCTCAGGCCCTCATCGAAGTCGCCGTCCCCTACGAAAAAGGTCAGCCCGCCATTTTCGTTCACGCCCAGATCGTTTTCGTCGAAGAACTCCCCGAGCAGCGCCTCTTCCGCTACGGCGTCCAATACCTCAAAGCCACCAAAACCCGCGACTACTTCTAGCCTCTTTCCTGTGGAGGCGGCGGAACTTATCTTCTCTGCGGACTCTGTGCTCTCCTCTCTGTGCCCTCTGTGTTAAATTTTTGCTTTTCCTTTTCCCACTCGCCGCGTCCCCATGCCAACACCGTGGCTGCTGAACCACGCCGCAAAGCGCCTTATCGCCAACTATCCCCAATGAAATCAATGGAATAACGAATGGCCCCCGCCCTGCATTTCTCTCTGTCAGGAGGCACGGCCATGCTTCTCTCGCGGCGACTCATCTCATTTCTTCTAATTCTCAGTTCTCTCCCTCTTTCCGGCTGCCACTCCACCCACGCCAAATCCGCGCCCGCTCAGTCATCCCCCGCCAAAGCCCAACCCCCCGCCTCTTCCGCAGCCAAGCACTCTCCGCGCGATTCCGCCTTCTCCGTCTACCATAATCCCGCCTACGGCATCTCTTTCCGCTATCCTCGCACCTATCTCCTCGACGAATCCTCCGACGCCGAAAACTCTTCCATCGCCGAAGCTCAGCAGCAGCTCACCACCGACCAGCCCGGCGCCGCTCTCGTCGCCCTCGTCTCCATTCCCCCCGACGCCTATCCCAACACCACTTTCGTCAGCGGCACTCTCCAGTTCGCCGTCAATCCCACGCTCTCCCCCGACGCCTGCCATTCTCTCGCCGTCCCCGACGATGACGCCTCCACCTTCGGCTCCACCTCCGTCCAGGCCGTCACGTTTGCCTGGCGCCAAAGAGCCTTCGCCGCCCTGGGCTCAGGCAATCTCGACCGCGACTACGCCGCCTTCTCCAGCGGCGCATGCTACGAATTCTTCCTCCAAGTCGCCACCGGCTCCAATCCCGACGCCGACCCCCGCATCAAGCCCGCCGACGCCGCCAAAATCCTCCACCAACTCTCCAAAATCGTCTCCTCCCTCCAATTCCACACTCCTCGACCCTCTTCTCACCTGCAGTAGTGGCGGGCCTTCACGGAGGCGCGGAGCAAAGGAGGAAAGGGGGTGGCTCGTTTCTAACAAATGGTTAACCATAATCACCACCCCCTCCCTAGTTTTCTGAAACTGGTGATTTCAAAGGGTTTTAAGTTCTTTAGAAAGAACACTTGTAGAAGTGTTGATTCTGCGTGGTTTATCGGAGCTTTGAGTTTAGATAAGAGTAATAATTGAGGGGCCGAGGCTTGTGAGGGAGATGAAAAGACCGCGTGGCGGACGAGGATCGTTCGGGGCTCTGAGCCAGTGTACACGGGAGAGAATAGCACACCTTAATAAAGATGTTAAGTGTTTTACAGCGAATGGTCGAAAATGAGGGTTGAACGGCTATTAGGGTGGCTGAATGGCTTGACACTCCTGCTCTTTGTGATCAACGATCCCGATCGATAAATTGATCATGTCTATATCTCTCACTTCAAAGGGGCAAGCCAAGGCCCTTCCAGCGGCGGCGTTTGAGGACGCCAAGCATCACATCAGAATTTACCAAGGCGACTGCCTGGAAATCCTCTCCTCCATTCCTGAAAATTCCGTCGACCTCGTTTTCGCCGACCCGCCCTACTTCCTCTCCAACGGCGGCATCACGTGCCACGCCGGCAAAATGGTCTCCGTCAACAAAGGCGAATGGGACAAATCCCGTGGCCCCGATGCCAATCACGAATTCAACCGCGCCTGGCTCTCGGCGTGCCAACGCGTTTTAAAACCCAACGGCTCCATCTGGGTCTCCGGCACTTCCCACGTCATCCACTCCGTCGGCTTCGCCATGCAGCAGCTCGGCTTCAAGCTCCTCAACGACATTTCCTGGGTCCCACTCTGCACCATCGCGAGACTTTTGCGCGATGAACCCCAATCCTCCTCCCACTCACGACAAGGTAGCGCCCATTGCGAGGTATTACATAGATGATAGACTCACTGCCAATTGTTCATGCAAGGAGCAGCCCATGCCCAGAAGTACCTTAGACAGGTACCGCCAGGCCGCGAAAGAAATCAGGCGGCACCTCGACTCACAAAAGTATCGCACTCGTGCGCCCGAACGCGCATTCGTCGAGTGGTACGTCTTAGCAAGATTCGGCGAGCCCCACGAAGTGAAGCTTTTCGATGGCAAACACGACGGTGGAATCGACGCGATAGTTGAGAGCGACGGGAAGCTGTTCGTGATCCAGTCCAAATACGAAGTGCGCCCAAAGGTGGGACTCGTGGGAAGAAACGAAATTGCCGGGTTCGAGAAGGTTACGACGAACCTGTGCGACCGGAATGCCGAGGCCCAATTCCTAGAGTGGCTGCAGACCGTGCGCGGCCAACTGCATGGCACGTACAAAAACCTGCGAATGCGGGCTATTCGGAAGAATGGTGATGTGCGATTCATATTTGTTACCACGAAGCGGTTCCACCTCGAAGAAAGCGCGCTAGTCGAGGTCGAAGACATTCAGAAGCTTTCATCACTCTGGTATCTCTACAGCGAGGGATTTACGCCGCCCACAGAATTCGTCGAGCTGAAGCTTGAGAGTGCCTGGCACACGTCATCGGAAGACGGCGACTTCAAGACCTATGTAGGTCTTGCCGAAGTCAAGGATTTCCTCCGTCTAATGGATGATGACAAGAATGAGAGACTATTCGCGCAGAATGTTAGAACCGACCTTCGATCACCGATAAACCGTGAAATACGGAATACGTACGAAGCCGATGCGGAAAGATTCTGGCTTGGCAACAACGGAATATACATCGTCTGCAAAAAAGTCATCCCCAGTGGGAACACGTATCGGCTGATCTACCCCTCCATTATCAACGGTTCTCAGACGCTGCATACCATCTATTCATCTGCGAAGAGACACTCTTGCGCTCTGCTGGTACGCATACTTGAGATGGACGTCCTAGGCAATCCCGGGCTCCTCAGCAGCGTTATACGGCGTACCAACACGCAGAATCCCATGAAGCTAATTAATCTTTCGGCGCACGACCAATTCCAGCTCAACATCGCGAGATATCTAGACAGATATAAGATTTTTTACGAACGTCGCGAGAAAGAATGGATCAACGAGAAGAAATCCGTCCTCCTGGACTACACTCCGGTTGGCACGAAGGACGCGGCGCAGTGGCTTTCAACACTGCACATGAACATTGGTTTCGGACGGGCGCGCAGCAGGTTATCAGAACTATTTCAAAATAAACTGTACATCGAGATTTTCGGAGAGTTTGACAAAGAACTGAAGTCCAGCAGATATTCTGACTTGGCCCGGGTGATATGGGCGGGGCTATTCATTAAAAATCTATTCTACTGGTTGCCTTCCAAAAAGAAAGGGTTTGCAAAGATGTCGCAACTGCTTTTAGTAAGACTTGTTACAGAAGCAATACGCAATGGCGCAGGACTCAGCAACGTAGCGGATGAGATGCTGTCACAACACAGATTCGGAAGCGACTATATTCCAAAGCAACTCATCGAGCCGATCAAACAGGCCGTGACTAACTTCGTACAGTTGCAGAAGAAGGCGCAGGGCCGCGACCCAAACATCGATTTTTCAAACTATTTCAAACGAGACGATCTGAGCCGGGATGCATTCAGAAAATGCTGCGGGGCTCAGACAATAAGGCGCATGTCCGCGCTTCTGGCCCGGCACATCGAAAGAGTTCAGTAGACGACATGACCCTCGACCTAATACCAGCTCGGCTTCGAAAGCGGTTTCGATTCGAAGAGCGCCACCACGCGACAAGTATCATGGCAACCGATTTCTCTGAGGAGTTTAGCGATCTGCTTTTCTGCCTAGACGCATTTCGTTTGAAAAAATCCGACATTCTTACCCCAGGGGGCGGGAGATCGCCGATTCCCAAGACGATTGACGGTTTCCTCGGCGGGCGCAAATGGACTGAAAAACGCTTCGATATCAAAATTACGGTTGATGAGAAACCCATACCGATCCCTACGCACAAGATCGACAACTTCAAGAATCGAATCGGCATCGAAGTCGAATGGAATAACAAAACAGAATTTTACGACCGAGACCTGAACAACTTTCGCCTCTTGTGGGAAATGCGTGTCCTATCGGTGGGCGTAATAATTACTCGATTGTCGGAACTCCAACATCTCTTCGACGAACTCGGCAAAGGCGAATCTTACGGGAACTCGACAACCCATTGGGACAAACTAATTCCGAAGGTTGAGTCAGGAGGCGCGGGCGGCTGTCCCCTTCTACTCATTGGAATGGGAATGGCGTGCTACGACGCAGAGCCCTAGACGGCTAGATTCAAACAGAACTCCCGGCAGCCACCTGTTTGACTTGCGCCTCGCGAGAGTTCCAGCTGTAACCTCGATGATTCGGCTTGGTCTGCTGGTACGAATCCACCTGATCTCCCCATTGATGCCATCCCTTAACTCGTTTTCTTGCGAACAATTCCAGGAATGGTCCGGGGCTACACTGCTCGATCACCCCGTATGATTCGTGCGGTTTCTTGGAGTGCTCTTCTTTCCGCGTGAGTATGATGTTCACCTGTCGTCTGCCCGGAGGAAGCGTTCTCATCGAACCACGAACGCCAAATAGCAAAAGCTCAGTCACGTTCCGAAAATAAAAGCCAACGCCGCGGCCGTCCGGGCCGCCATCTTTCCGAATCTTGTACCAGACGATGTTTGTTTTGTACTTGAAGCCCCACTCTTTCATGATCGTCAGGCCTTCGAGGAGCAGCGCATTTGGACACCACATATAAAGGTGCGCTTTGTCCTTGGCATGCTTAGCGACTGGGAGACTCCCGATCTCCTCGAAACTCATCGTCTCGTAGCGATGTAGCCTCCGATGTTCAGGAGCGACTTTTCCTGTGCGGTTTAAGAAGCGCCACGGTGGGTCGATGAGGATAGTTGAGAAGGTGCCAGAGAGGCCGGGGAACTCGGTCAGAGGTGGTGCGGTCGGTTTCACTTTTTGTTCTCTACTTGTATCACACGGAACGACAGTGGAAATCAAGCCCCGAGTTCGCAGTTGCCCCCAGCCTGTGAATAAATTCGCCTGATCCAGAGCTAATCTGGGTCTTGTGTTGCGCGTCTGCATTTATTTTCGATGATCCTAAACAGGTTTCAAAATATTGAGTTCCAAGCTACGAGGAATCTTGCAACTCGTCTTGAATTCGGCAAAACACTTCGGTGCCATCAACACGATGGCGTCGAATCCTTTCTTCATTCCCGCGTTTCTCCAGAGTGCATCATGTGCGGCGATTTGCTTGAGGGTCATACCGTCGTACTGAGGCGGAATACGGAGCACCTTTGAAATTCTCCGTTCATCGCCGACGAGAGGCCTTGTTACGATGACCTTTTGTGACTCGTCGAGCGGTCGGCCGTAAAACTCTGCCGCCTCGAAGCTTGAAGCGAGGAATTTCCCCCGCTTCCGGTACACGTCTGGGTCAACGGGCGGAACATGCCACCACGATTTTCGATTCACATGCGCGACGATTTTCAGCTGCAATTCACGTTTCATGCTCACCAGCCACTCCCGAACGGCACACCCGCGTGGGTACTTTCATTCCGGGATCGGGATCCAAAATAGATCCAGAATTCCCAAATTGAACCTTCGGTACGTCGGTAAGTCCAATGTTCCGAGGCTCGTAGAACATTCAAAGGCAATTTAGCAACCAAAGGCGGGTGGCCCGGAGTCGATCCGTAAGTTAGATTTTGGGTGAACGCGGGTCGTGCGTGTGGCGTCTTTGAAGTTTCCAGCCTTCGGCTTAAAAGGCCGCAGCTTTTGATCTTTCCTTCGCCATTTCGCCGCCGCCCCGCCTTGGTCCCTTTCTTCCGCACCAATTTGATTTCCACCCTGCTGTCCAACGCCCGCGCCACCCGGATCAACGTGCCAATCGTTAGATTGCGCGGCTCATTCTCCATCTGCGTACTCAGCATCCCCGCGTTATCCTTAATCCTTTCCCTCTTTCAATTTCTACCTCTTTGAACAAAAAAAGAGGGGGCCAACTTCGCCCCCTCTTCTCAAGGGAAACTCCGCAATCAGGCCTTCGCCGCGATGGCCGTCTTGTGAAACGTGGAGTATTCCGCGTCGAAGTTCTTCACTGTCGGGATGCCCTCGATGAACCTGGTCACGATCTTCTCGATCTGTGGATACAGTTCCCGATTGTAGGCCTCCGCAAACTCCTTCGTTTCCCACAGGCTGATTGCTACCATTTCCTTCTTTTCCGGTGTTACCAGCAACAGCTCATCCAGGAATCCCTTCTGCTTGCGCAGCAGGGGCAGGATTTCCTTTTCAAACGTTATCGGAAACCCATCCACCAAAGTGGGTTTCAGTTGCGATGTGACTAGACGTGCAAACATATGATTCCCCCTCTTATTGCTTTGGAGGGCGATGCCACTGATTCACCTGCGTCCCTTCCAGGGCTCCGTAGGATCGAGAGCTCATTCCGTCCCCCACGCTATTTTCGCCCTCACTCCCTCAGAATTGCTATGCCCGGAGTCACCCTTCATCGTGACCGCCGATACTCCCATTCGGCGGGTAGTTCAACCGAAAGAGGGAGGCAGGGTGCCCCACACGTCGGTTTTACGTGTGGGATTCTGAATTTTCTCTCATTATTTCATTTAGGAAAGTACAGGCTGTACCTGCCGCTCAATCTCCGAAACTTTCCCCGACCGCCGTGTCACTTCCAAATCATAAAAATTCTGCAAATTCAGCCAGAACTCCGCGTTCGTCTTGAAGTACCGAGCCAGCCGCAACGCCGTCTCCGCCGTAATCCGCCGCCGCTCGTGCACGATCTCCCCAATGCGCGTCGCGGGCACATGCAGCTCCAGCGCTAGCTTGTTCACACTCAACCCCAGCGGCTTCATGAAATCCTCACGCAGGATTTCCCCGGGATGTACCGGCGCCATCAATTGTTCTGCTTTGCCCATGTTCCGCTCGTGAGTTGCTTCACAGTTCTACAATCCCCAACCGCGGAAACGATGCCTGATAAATGCCCGCGTCCAGCGTCAGCAATTTATACCCGTTCACCAGCGCATGCGCCCCAATCAGAAAATCCGCCAGGATTCTCCGTGGCTCTCCGCCCTTCTGCTCCCGTCGCCGCGCCGCATAACTTTGAAAAGCCGCCCCTGCTGCCCGCCAACCTTTCTCTCCCAACTCCCATTCCACCAGAATGCCCGCCTCCTCGCAGAAACGGTCCACAAACGTCTCGCTTCGCCCCGGAGCCGCCGTCAATTCCGCATACACCGCTCCGCAGATCACCAACCTGCCGCGCATCTGGCTTTCCCCCAGCGCTTTCTTTGCCGTCAGATTCTGTGTCTCGTCCTCATTCCATAGTGCCACAATCACATTGCTGTCAATCGCGGTGGTCATTCCTCGTCCCATCCACGCAATTCCCGCAGCCACTTCTGTATGCCCTTTCGCCCTTTTCCAATCCCCGGCGTGCCAATGCCCCTGTACTTCTCAAAGACACTCTCTTTTCGCACCGCCGTTACGCGCATGCCCTTTCCATCTTCCTCAAATTGCAATCGGTCTCCGGCCCGCACCCCGAGCCGGCGACGCACTTCCCGCGGTATGGTGATCTGCCCCTTGCTCGTGACTTTCGCCTGTTTCTTCATCGGCCCACTCCCAGTTCCTTACTTTATCACAGATTCCTTACTTTTGTCCTGCTCTTGCCTGACTTAAGACTGACAACTAATAACTGTCTACTGCCGTTGGTGCCGCCTCACCCGCGATCTTTTCCAATTTTCTATTGACAAAAAGAGAGTCCCAGCGTATAGTGCTTTTTGGGTAAATTGTGTGCCCGATTCGGAAAACGCCAGCCTCCTTGCTGGCGTTTTTGCTTTCTGGAGCCTGCTTTTCGGCCTAAGTCCTCTATCCGCAACACTTCCGAAATAGACCTACTTTTTCACGGTTTTGAAGCCAGCAACCTCTTTAGCTGCAACACTTACGCGACCTACCCATATGTGTTGCATCGAAAGGACTTACAAGAAGACGTGCAAGAATTAACTTGTTTAGATGCAACACTTACAAAAAACCGGGGGGTAGGGGGCTCTTCCCAGTTTCCAATTTCGATTTTCCAATTTCTCTGCCCTGAATGCTACAATCCGCGAAACAGTTCACCCCACAGCACTGTTCAACGGAGGTCCCCAATGCATCGCCGCATCCTGACTCTGCTCGTCCTCGCACTTGCTCTGACCGTTCCATCCTTCGCGCAGGAGCATCCCGACCACGCTGCCCCCGCCAAGCCAAAACCCGCCACGCTCATGACCGGCTACGGCAATTGGCATCACCCCGTCTCCACCAAGAACGCGCAAGCGCAGGCCTTCTTCGATCAGGGCCTGCGGCTCATCTACGCGTTCAATCACGACGAAGCCGCGCGCTCCTTCCAGCGCGCAGCCGAGTTCGACCCCAAACTGGCCATGGCCTATTGGGGCGTTGCCGAAGCCGTCGGCCCCAACTACAACGATCCCGCCAGCGAAGGCCGTTTTGTGCAGGCCCACGCCGCCATCGAGAAAGCGGTCGCGCTCTCAGCCGATGCTTCCGAAAGCGACAAAGCTTACATCGCTGCACTTGCCAAACGCTTTCCCGCCGATCCCAAATCCGATTTGCGCGCCGCCGCGGAACAGTATCGCGATGCCATGCGCGACGTGGTGAAGCACTTCCCCGACGATCTCGATGCCGCCACGCTGTTCGCCGAGGCCGGAATGAACTTGCATCCCTGGGGATTGTGGCGCGCCGACGGCATGCCGGAAGAAGGCACGCAGGAAATTATCGCCACGCTGGAGTCCGTGATTCGCCGCGAGCCCAATCATCTCGGTGCGATTCACTATTACATTCATTCCGTCGAGGCTTCCAACTCTCCGGAACGCGCTTTAGCAGGCGCCAATCGGCTGGCGCAACTTGCCCCTGCCGCGGGACACATCGTGCACATGCCCGCGCACATCTACATCCGCACCGGCGATTACCAGGCCGCCGTGCAAACCAACCAGCAAGCCGCCCTCGCCGATCAGGCATACATCAAGACCGGAGCAGCCGAAGGCATCTACTCCATGATGTATTACAGCCACAACCTGCATTTCATCGCCATGGCCGCGGCTATGAATGGCAACTATCTCGAGTCCCGCCGCGGCGCGCAGTTGCTCTCCGCCAATGTGGGTCCGCACGTGAAAGACATGCCGCCCCTCGAGGGCTTCATGACCGTGCCGCTGGCCGTCGAAGTGCGCTTTCACAGGTGGAACGAAATTCTTAAAGCGCCGCAGCCAGACCCGGCCATGCACACCGCCACGGTGTTCTGGCATTTTGCTCGCGGCCTGGCCCTTGCCGGCACGGGAAAACTGGACGAAGCCGAAGCCGAGCACAAGATTGTTACCGAAGCGGAAGAGAAGACGCCGCCAGATGCCATTTTCCAGATGCCTATCAACAACAAGACCAAGGACATCCTGAAAATCGCGGAAAATGTGCTGGGCGCGAAAATTTCGTTCGCGAAAAACGATATGGACGCCACGGTGAACCAGCTCCGCGCCGCCGTCGCCGTTCAAGATTCGCTGAAGTACGACGAGCCGCAAGACTGGTTCTATCCCGTGCGCGAATCTCTCGGCGCGGTACTGCTGAAAATCGGTGATGTTGCTGGAGCCGAGGAAGTTTTCCGAGCTGACCTCGAGCGCAATCCCCGCAACCCGCGCTCGCTCTTCGGCCTCGAGGAAGCCCTAAAGGCCCAGGAAAAGACCTACGATGCAGGCTTCATCCGCAAACAGTTTGACGCCAGCTGGAAAGGTCCCAAGCGACCGACCGTCGATGATCTCGTCTGACCCTTTCTCTCTGCGTTAACCTTTTTCTCTTCCTTTGAACTTTCAACTTTCAACTGCTTGTTAACAAAAAAGAGGGAGCCAACGTCGCTCCCTCTTTTTAAGTCAATCGCTACAAGCAGCTATTTATGGCCGGAGTGCGTGATCCGCGCCATGATGTCCCGTCGGCTGTCAGTCACCGTGGAGCCATAGAACGCGTCGCGATCCGCTGCGCTCATCTTGCCCAGCGTTGCGTTCACCGCCGCCGCCCACTTGTCCATGCTGTCTGCGTTGGGGTAGTTGATGACCAGGCACCGCGTCGAAGGCGCCATGATGTTTACGTATTGCGAGTCCAGGCCGGCGTAGCTGATCACGCCTTTCTTGGCTTGCTCTTCCACCATCGGCCACAAATACTTTTTCAGCACCGCGGCGTAACCCTCCGGCTTATCGGGCTTGGCATTCTGGCACACCACGCGAAGATACGCTGCCGCTCCGCCGCTCCCCGTGTACATCGACGTTTGCATCAGATAGTCATCGTGTCTGGTAGCCGCCACCTGACCCGGCTGCGGACCGGCCTTGCGCACTTCGTCCAGCACCTTTGTTAGTCCCGAGATCGTGTTCGACGTAAACGCTGCCCCATGCGTATAGCCTTCCTGTGTATGAACGATGTGCTCGAACGTCGAGTAACTGAGAATCGTCCCGTCGGCCACCAGCTTTTCCGCTATGGGTACGAATGACTTTTCCGTGTTCTCGGCATACTGCGCCCAATTCGCACGTGGCACTTGGAACTGGCTCACGAACGTGTACACCACCGGCTGCCCCTGCTCCATCTGGGGAAGAGCCGCCGGCACAAGGGCCATCGCCAACACGAACACCACAACTAGGCCCGCTATCTTCTTAATCATCAAGTCCTCCTTGGACAGACTGGCAGGCCGGGCAGCGCTCCACACTTGAAAGTCGTTCTTCGTCACTCAATCGCGGAGTTCGCGGTTGGGGCGGGATACGGCGTTCGTTCTAGTGTTTAACCTGGGAAAAGTGGGCTCGCGCCCGGAGTTCCGACCAGTGTGCACTGACGGTATGCCCTCCCCTCGCCCCTGTCAACGCAATTCCATGCGTAGCCGCCGGTGATGGAACATCGTGACTCTGTGCGAATGGATACGCTGCGAATCTGGCACTTGGCGTCTTCGTTTCTCTGTGCTCTTCTATAGAGGAAGCCATGAAGCTCAATTTCCATCGCCACGTCGCATTTCGCTTCATCATTACTTCCTTACTTCTTTGCTTCGCTCCAGTTTTCATTTCTGCCCAGCAGGAAAATCAGCAACCCACTATCCGTTTCGTTCGCAATCCCGATCCTGCTCCGGATTTCAAGCTCACCGGGCTCGACGGCAAACCGGTCACACTCGCCGAGTCGCACGGCAAAGTCATCCTCCTGAATTTTTGGGCCACCTGGTGCGGTCCTTGCCGCGCCGAAATCCCCGATCTCGTCGAACTTCAAAACAAATACAAAGACCGGCTGCAGATCCTTGGACTGGTGGTTGACGACGACGATCAGGACGCCATCAAAAATTTCGTCAGCGAATTCGGCATCAATTATCCCGTCGCCATCGCCAGCAACGATATTCGATTCCAGTACGGCGGCATCGCCGCGCTTCCCACTTCTTTCGTGCTCGACGCCGAAGGCCGCATCGTGCAAAAACACGAAGGCCTGCGCGATCCCATTCTTTACGAAACAGAAATCCGTTCGCTCCTTGGCCTTTCCATCGGCAACGTCAAAGTAGAAACCTTCGAGGACACCGGCCAGATTTTCCTGAAAAACGCCGACCGTGCCAGCGAACTTCCCGGCGTCGATCTCACCAAACTTTCGCCCGAGCAAAAAAACGTCGCGCTCCACAAATTCAACGCGGAAACCTGCACCTGTGGCTGTACTTTTACGCTTGCGCAGTGCCGCATCTACGATCGCAACTGCCAAATCAGCAAAACCGCCACCTCCAAAATCATCACCGCCCTGCTTCATCCCGCCGCGCCAAAGTCCGCACCCTCAAAGTCTGAGCCCGCCGGTCAACCTGCAGCCTCTCCCTCTCCTGACAAGCCCCGCGAATAGTCGCGCCTCCACTGGCACTGGATGCCTTTCGCCTGATATTCTTTTCCTGGTCGATGCCCACTCTCGCGAAAATTGTTTTTGTTCTAGCCCTCGCACTTTCGTTCACGGGATTATTCTCTCCGCCGATCGCGCTGGCCGTCGGAATTCTCTTTGGTCTCAGCTTTCCCCACCCCTACATCAACGAAAGCCGCGGCATCGCCCGCACCTTGCTCCAAAGCTCCGTGGTGGCGCTGGGCTTCGGCATGAATCTGCACGAAGTGTTGAAGGCCGGCCGCAGCGGATTTGTTTACACCGCGCTGGGAATTTCCTTTGCGTTGCTGGCGGGTCTTGCACTCGGGAAACTCTTGCAAGTGCGCGGCAATTCCTCTTTTCTGATTACCACCGGCACGGCGATTTGCGGCGGGAGCGCCATCGCCGCCATCGGCCCGATTCTGCAAGCCAATGAAGAGGAAATGGCGGTATCGCTCGGCACAATTTTTATTTTGAATTCCATCGCTCTTCTGATTTTTCCGCCGATTGGAAACGCGCTGCATCTTTCGCAATCGCAATTCGGATTGTGGGCCGCGCTGGCGATCCACGACACCAGTTCCGTTGTTGGAGCGGCTGCGAAATATGGTGCGCAAGCATTAGTCATAGGTACCACGGTAAAACTTGCGCGCGCTCTGTGGATCGTTCCGCTGGCGCTCGCAACGGCCGCGATCCTGCGTGGCCGTTCGAAAGATACCGACGCCGGTGGCAAGAGTAAGCTCCGTATCCAGTTTCCGTGGTTCATCGCTTTCTTTGTACTTGCTGCGGTCTTCAATACGTATGTTCCCGCGTTCGAACGGCCCGCAAAGTGGCTCTTCACTTTGGGGCGACTGGGGCTGACTGCGACACTTTTTCTTATTGGCAGCGGCATTTCGCGCGCGACACTGAAAGAAGTGGGGTGGCGGCCGCTTCTTCTTGGGGTGCTCTTATGGCTGGGAGTGGGACTCACTTCGCTGTACTTCATTCGAATAGGGTTTATTTCTTTCTAGCGGGACAGAAAATCCCGAGAAGAAAAATTACTTTTTCAGGAGCTCAAGAACAGCGCCAGTCATGGCTTTGACGCCGGTTCGAATCGTGGGTTCGGGTACCGGCGCAAATTCGCTGGAATGCGGTCCCGGCAGGCGGGCGCCTTTTTCTCTGGCAAGCTTCAGTTTCGCGGGGTCCGCCGCGCCCAGCCAAAACATGCAAATTGGCGGCTTGGGATCTTCCAACGCATAGAGACTGAAATCCTCGCTGGCCATCGCGGGTTCACCAGGCAGGACATTTTCTTTGCCGATCGTGCGCTCGAGAGCAACAGCAACTCGGCGCGTTAATTCGGGATTGTTGATTGTTGCGGGCACGCGATCGGGCGCAATGACAATTAGGGGCGCGCGCTCGGCGGGAACACCGGCGGCAGCGGCGATGCCGTTGGCGATTCGAGTGATGGCAGCGAGAACTTTTTCGCGCTGCGCGGGGTTCATGGTTCGAACCGTGAGTTGCAGATGAGCCTCGTCGGAGATGATGTTGTGCTTGGTGCCGGCGTGAAACGAGCCGACGGTGACCACGGTGGGAACCTGCGGGTCCATTTCACGGCTGACGATGGTTTGTAACGCCACGACGATTTCCGAAGCGATGACGATCGGGTCCTTAGTGGCTTGCGGCGCGGCACCGTGGCCCCCGACGCCGCGCACGGTGATATCGACGGAATCCGCGCCCGCGAGGATGCTCCCTGCATGCCAACCGACTGTTCCAGCCGCCAAGTCCGAGCCGTCATGGAGCGCCAAGACATAATCGGGCTTGGGGAATTTTGTGAAGAGGCCGGCGCGCAGCATAGCGTGAGCGCCGCCAACGGTTTCCTCCGCGGGCTGGCCGATTAAGACCATGGTGCCACTCCACTGGTCCTTGAGCTGCACCAGCATGCGAGCAGTACCCAGAAAAACAGACATGTGAATATCGTGACCGCAGGCGTGCATGACGCCAACCTCGGCGCCATCCGCGCGCTTTACTTTCACATGGCTGGCATAGGGAAGACCGGTGTTTTCAACGATGGGGAGCGCATCCATATCCGTGCGGACGTAAACCGTGAGCCCCGCGCCATTACGGAGAACGCCGACGACTCCATAAGAGACGAGGCCGGGCAAATCGTACTGGCCGAAGTGTTCGGTGACGTCAAAGCCAAGTCTGCGCAATTCGGCGGCGACGAGCGCAGAAGATTCCTTTTCCTGCGTGGACAATTCGGGATTCTCGTGGAGATGCTTGTAAGTGGTGACAAGCGAGTCCATTTCCTTGCCAACACGCTGGTCCAAATCGCTCTGAGCGAAAAGAGGAGTCGAATAGCAGAGAGCGAGCGCACACAGTAGCAGAGCTGTCTTCGTAAAACGGCACATTTCTTGACCTCCGCAGGAGGCGAAATAATAGCACCGTTCGGGATTCGCGGAACTGCTTATCAGACACGGCTGGAGTTTTTAGTTCGTGAAATGTGGGGGCTCTAGAATCTGAACCGCTCGGATTTGTGCTACCGCTTGCCGAAGGGGAATTTGGGTATTACACTCGCGCGGCATAGTGGGCAGGTCATTTTGAAGGGGGGGGGCAAATTATGAATCGTCGCATCAGTATCCTGGTGGTGGTCTTGATAGTGGCGGGAATTTTCACGGTACGCGGAGTGTTTTCGCAACCTGCGCCGCAAGCGTCACGCAAAGTGATCAAGCTCGCGGGTGGCCCCGTGCAGGCGCCATTCAGCGACGCAATTCTTGCAGGCAACACACTTTATCTGGCGGGACGGATCGGCATTGATCCGAAGACGGGTAAAGTTCCAGAAAAAATAGAAGACGAAGTCAAACTGCTGCTGGATGGTGAAAAAGAGGTCCTGGCTCAAGCGGGAATGACGATGGATGATCTGGTGTACGTGCAAATCGCGTGCACGGATTTGTCGTTGTTCCAGAAATTCAATCCCATTTACGCGAGCTACTTCTCGACGAAAGACTATCCCGCGCGCGAATTCATCGGTGCGGGGTCGCTCCTGATTGGGGGCCACTTCGAACTGCAAGCCATCGCGGTGAAGCGGTAAGCAGGATTCGAACGGCTCCGCCCGAATGAAGCAGAAACGAGGGTTGACAAAGGCGGGGGACATAGCGTAGAGTTAACACTGTTAAGTTAGTGAGGTAGGCGGCACAAGATGGGTGTGAAGGAACGCAGAGCGCGGCAGAAGAAGTTCCTCCGGCAGGAAATTCTGGATGCCGCGAGCGAACTGTTCGTGCGCGATGGATATGAGAATGTGTCCATGCGGCGGATTGCGGACAAGATCGAGTATTCGCCGACGACGATATATATCTACTTTAAAGATAAGGCGGAGCTGCTGGAGCAGGTCTGCAAAGAGACGTTCGGGAGGCTGGTGCAACGGCTGAGCAAGATTATGGGGCAGCCGGGAGACCCGGTGGAGCGGCTGAAACGCGGTCTCATTGCTTATATTGAATTTGGCATCGCGAATCCGCATCACTATAGAGCGACGTTTATGATGCTGTTTCCGGAAGGATTCGATCACGAAAAGTATCACAAGGAAGATTCGCCTGGAATGCAGGCGTTTTCGTTCCTGACACGCGGGCTTACAGACTGCATCAACGCCGGGAAAATGCCGGCTATGAATGTGGATCTGGCGGCTCAGACGCTGTGGGCGGGGATCCATGGAACTACGTCCTTGCTGATCACGCACCGTACGTTTCCCTGGGTGGGGAGGGACAAAGTGATTCATTCTACGGCAGATACGCTGGTCACGGGACTACAGGGGGCGGCGTAAAATTTTTTTACCCGAACATTAACACCGTTCATCAAACGAGCAGCGTTACTTTTGGAGCGGCTGTTACGTAGTTCTGGGCAGGAGCAAGTGAAATGGGTTTACTGGCGAGACGAAATCTGTTTCACGACCGGGTGCGGTTTGCGGTGACGCTTACGGGAATTGTGTTCGCGCTGGTGCTGATCATTATCCAGTTTGGACTTTTTCTCGGATTTACGACCACGACTTCCAACAACATCGATCATTCGAATGCGGACCTGTGGGTGGTTTTTCACGGCGTGGGGTATTTCGATACCGGGCGCAATTTTTCCGAGCGGAAATTTTACCAAGTGCTTTCGACGCCGGGAGTGGCGCGGGCCGAGAAGTACATGCAGGCGTTCGGGCGCTGGAAGCGAACCGATGGCCGCGTGGAAAACATACAGGTGATCGGGTTTCATCCCGGGAGCGGGCTCGGGGAACCGTGGAATGTGGTGGAAGGCAGCATTGCGAATTTAAAGCAGGAAGACGCGGTGATGGTAGACGAGTTGTACCGGGACAAGCTGGGCGTTTCAAAGATCGGCGACCGCGTGGAGATTGGAGATCACCGGGCGCGGGTAGTGGGATTCACTCATGGGATCCGCTCATTCACGACATCGCCCTTCGTGTACGCGACGTTCAAGAATTCGCTGGACTACACCAATCCAACATCGAGCGAGGACCGAACGGCTTACATCCTGGTGAAAGCGGCGCCGGGCGTTTCGGCAGGAGAACTACAAGCGAGATTGCGCGCGCGGCTGGCGGATGTGGATGTGTACACAACTGCGGAATTCAGCCGGAAGACGCGGTTCTATTGGATGTTTACGACGGGGGCGGGACTGGCGGTGCTGACGGCGGCACTGATGGGGCTGATCGTGGGAGTAGCGGTGGTGGCGCAGACGATTTACGCGGCGACGATGGACCACATCCGGGAGTACGGAACGCTGAAGGCCATGGGGGCGACAAACCGGTATTTGTATCGCGTGCTGATCGAGCAGGCGGTGTGGAGCGCGGTACTGGGTTACGGCGCTGCAATGATCGTGGCGCATTTTATCGTGCAGGCGAGTGATAAGGCTGGAGCGGTGATCTTGATGCCGTGGTCGATGAGCATCGGTTTGCTGTTTCTTGCAGTGGTGATGTGCGTGGCGGCGGCGCTGGTTTCGATCAACAAGGTGACCAGGATTGATCCGGCGATGGTGTTTCGAGGATAGAAATTCGAAATTGGAAAAGAGAAACCGCGATGAACAAGCAAGAACGCGACACGGTGATTCGGGCGAAGGGCCTGGGGAAGGTTTATCGAGAGGGCGCTACGGAGTTGCGAGCGCTGCAGGAGGTCGACCTGGAAGTACGCGCGGGGGAGTTGACGATGCTGATGGGGCCCTCGGGGAGTGGGAAAACGACTTTGCTTTCGATCCTGGGGTGCATTCTGCGGGCTAGCGAGGGAAAGCTGGAAGTGCTCGGGAAGGATGTCTCTACATTGCCGGAAAACGAATTGCCGCGAATCCGGCGCGACGGGATTGGATT
>JBGPIX010000021.1:0-28814 GCA_041485085.1 Candidatus Acidiferrum sp. | reverse complement strand
CCGTATTCGAGGGCCTGGCGCTGGGATTCGAGGCCTGGAAAGGAGGGAAGCAGGGAGGGATGAATGTTCAGGATGCGGTTTGGATATTTTGCGACAAAAAAAGGAGAGAGCAGGCGCATGTATCCGGCAAGGCAGATGAGGTCGACCTTTTGCTCGTCGAGAACGGCGGCGACCTGGCGGTCGTAGACTTCGCGTTCGAGGCCTTTTGAAGGGATCACTCGTGATTTGATTCCGCGCGCGTTGGCACGTTCGATGCCGGGTGCACCTTCGCGATTGCTTATGACGACGGCGATTTCCGCACCGGGGATTCTTCCCGCCGCAACGCTTTCCGCGAGCGCCTCGAAGTTCGAGCCGCGGCCGCTTAAGAGCACACCTATGCGCTTGTTCATAAACGAACAAAACTAGCACATCTACTGGGGGGCACAAAATGCGGAGAGCTTTCCACCCATTGTGATGAAAGGGTGAGAGCGGGCAATTTAGAGAGAAAGGGGACGGATCGGGAAGAGCGCTCCGTATAGGCCAGTTTTCAGGATAGAATGCCAGCTTCGTCGACCGACAAATCAACCTGGGGAATAAAAACAATGGTGAATCTGCAAAAGACTTTCTGCAAGACCTCGGTCATACCTACGCTTATGGCGATGCTGGCTCTTGGGTCGATTTCCGCGGTAGCGCAGCAAGCGCCCCCGCGCGATCCCGCCGAGCCGCTGCAAAACAGCCCGAGGCCAAAGACAATTCCCAGGCCGGGTGGCGCGATTGCGCGGCAGAGTATTGATGAAAAAGGGATGCGGACGCTGATTCACGACCTTGTGACCTGCGGGACGCGCCTGACGCTTTCCTCCTGGACGGATCCGAAGCGCGGGGTCGGGTGCGGGCGGGACTTTGTGCTGGAGAGACTAAACGAGATTGCGAAGCAGTCCGATGGGAAGCTGGAAGTTGTAGTAGACAAATTCGAATCGAAGTCCGAGCGGACCGGGCCGAGTCCGGTGCATCTCGAAAATGTGTATGCCATCTTAAAGGGCTCGGATCCCAATCTGGCGAAAATGGCTTTCATTGTTGTCGGCGACGTGGACTCGCGGCCATCAGACGTCATGGATCCGAATGCCGATGCTCCGGGCGCGGATGATGACGCTTCCGGGACAGCGGTAAGCGTGGAATGCGCGCGGCAGTTGAGCAAGATGGCCGCGCAGGGAAAAGTGAATTTTCGCTCGACGGTTATTTTTGGTGTTCTCTCGGGTGAGGAGCAGGGGCTCTTGGGAGCGTACCGGTTGCTCGAATGGACCAAGGAACGGGGCTACACCGTCGGGGCGATGATGGACAACGACATTGTCGGAGCGGACCCCGCGCCGGGCGGGCCCCATCGCGTTCGCGTGTTTTCCGGGAATGGTGAGATCGAAGACGCCGATTCGCCCGCGCGAGAACTCGCGCGAGCCATTGAGGAGATTGACGGGCGTTCAGCGGTTCGGATGATTTTCCGGCAGGACCGGTATGGCCGCGGCGGAGATCACTTCCCGTTTTATAAAGCGGGACTGCCCGCGGTGCGATTCACGGAACCGCTGGAAGATTACAATCATCAACACCAAACGCCCCGAACGGAGAATGGCGTGGAATATGGGGACCACGAAAAGTATTTGAATTTCGCGTTCATGGGGAACGTGGCGCAGGACAACGCGGAAGTGCTGCGGCAACTGGCGCTGGCTCCTGCTCCGCCCACGAGTGCGCGGCTAAAAGGCGCTGTCACGCCAGATGCGAAAGTATCCTGGGCAGCCGAGGATGATCCCGAGCGTGCAGGGTTTGAGATTCTGTGGCGCGAGACCACCGAGCCACGCTGGACAGTTTATGATTTTGCGGCCGCTCCGGGTGAAACGGTTTTGAAAGGCGTATCCACGGACAATCACTTCTTCGCCGTGCGAGCCGTGGGCAAGAACGGCGCGCGATCGATTGCCGTGCCAACGGAAATGGAGCGACGACCGCCGCCGTTGCCGTCCGCACCAAAACAGTGAACTGAGATAGGCAATGCCACGCCGTTGGGAACTGAAGCTTTGCCAAGCAGGGGACGCAGCCCGCCGCCGCAGACGCCCCTATGTGTTGAAAACGGCGCGGCGATAGATGCGGCCTAGTGCTGCGGCGCGGCAACTGGTTGGGCGAAGGTGATGAAGTGGCCGCCGGGATCCTGGACGCTGAATTCTTTCATGCCGTAGAAGGCGGTGCGCACGGGCATGACGATTTTTACGTCTTTCATGGCGGCGAGAACGGCGTCGAGGTTATCGACTTCCATGTAGAGATACGTAGGGCCTTTGCCCGCGGTCACGGAAACATCCTTGGGGGCGTCCTTCTCCACGCTGGCGTAAGTCTGGTACATCACTTCGGCGGTGCCTTTCTGAAATGCGATGAAGCCGAGTTTGTTGCCGTCGGGAACTTCGATGGTTTTCGTGAAACCGAGACGATCGACCCAAAAGGGGATGATGGGCTCGATTTCCTTAACCAGCAGGACCGGGGTGATGCGTTTTACGTTCATGGATTTGATCTCCTGAGATGAATTGGCGCGAACGGAAGCAAAAGACAAGAAGAGAGCGGTGAAGGCCGCGAAAAGTGAGCGCATGGCGAAAAGTCTCCTTGCCAGGGGCAGTAGTCTTGTTTAGACTAGTAAAGCCTACAGGGAGCAGAAAAGCAAGTCAAGGAGATTGTTATGGCGGGAACTACGCGGCAATTGGGGGACTTGATATCGATCGGACCAGCGATGTTGCGCGACTTTGAGCTGCTGGGAGTTCGCAGCGTGGCGCAACTGGCGCGGCAGAATCCGCAGCGGATGTACGAAAAACTGGGCCGCATAGCGAGACAGCATCAGGACATCTGTGTGCTGGATACCTTTTGTGCGGCGGTGGCGCAGGCGAGGAATCCGAGGCTGCCGGCGGAAAAATGCCAATGGTGGTATTGGAGCAAAAAGAGGAAGACAGGAAGGAAATGACGAGAAAGGATAACGCAGAGACGCAGAGAACACAGAGATTCGCAGAGAAACCGAGGAGACGCGCGGGCCGGGCCAGACGTTTGGCGCTGACGACGCCGGACCTGGTGCTGCTCAGTTTGCTGGCGGAGCGGCCGATGCACGGGTATCAGGCGAATCTGGAGCTGGAGCGGCGGGAGATCCGGGATTGGGCGAACCTTTCGCGGCCGCAGGTTTACTATTCCCTGGAAAAACTCGCGCACGCTGGGCTGATTCGCGCGGCTGAAACGGGCGAGCCCGCAGCGGGACCGGAACGCAGCACTTTTGAGACCACGGTGAAAGGCCGCGCGGCGCTCGCGAACGCTCTGGAGCAAGAAAGCTGGACCACTCAGAGAGACCGCCCGCCTTTTCTGACCTGGATGGCGCTATCGTGGCAGGCGCGGCCGGGAGTCTTCGAGAGGCAACTGGAACGGCGACGAGAATTTCTGGAAGCGGAAATTGCCCGAGAGAAAGAAGTGCTCGACAGTATCCTGAAGGAAGTAGGACATCCGCATCACGAGGCGGTGTGGATGGTCAGCTTAATGATCGAGCAGTTTGAAACCGAACGGAAATGGCTGGAGCGGGTGCAGGAGGAAATAAAATTGCGAGGCCCGGCAAAGAATCCAGAATATGCTGAAGGATAGGAAGAGGATCAACGCAGAGAGGAGAGCTTCGTGGGACAGAGTCGAATGAATGCAATGAGGCGGAGGGCGGCCATGCTTCTGCGTATTGCCATTGGCGCGGGGCTGATTGTCATTACGGCGTGCAGCACGAGAGCAGGCGCGCAGGAAAAACGGCCGACGGCGCGGGAAGTGGTGGCGGCGATCCAAGAGCATATTAGCGTGCCGTGGATGAGTAAGACCGTGGATACGTTCAAAGCGGGGAATCCCGATACGCAAGTCACGGGAATTGCGGTGACGATGATGGCGCCGCTGGACGTGCTGCAACGGGCGGCAGCGAACGGGCAGAACCTGATCATCACGCACGAGCCGACGTTCTTTAATCACTACGACGACAAGCCGGAAGGGATGGACGAGAACGATGCGGTGTGGAAAGAAAAGCGTGCATACATCGAACAGCACGGGCTGGTGATCTGGCGGCTCCACGATCATTGGCATATGCGGAAGCCGGATGGAATTCAAGCTGGGATGGTGCACGCGCTCGGTTGGGACAAATATCAAAACCCGGAGAATGAGAATTTGTTCGTGCTGCCGGAAACGACGCTCGAAAAGCTGGCGGCGGAGGTGGCCAAGCGGCTGGATACTCCCGTGATGCGGGTGGTGGGAAATCCGGAAATGAAGGTGACAAAGATTGCGTTGAACCCGGGATACACGGGATTTGTGCGCGAGACGCACGAACTGGAGATGGATAACGTGGAAGTGCTGCTGGTGGGAGAAACGCGCGAATGGGAAACGGTGGAGTATGCGGCCGACGCGGTCAGCGAAGGGAAGCGGAAGGCGCTCATCATCATTGGACATGTGCCTTCCGAGCAGGCGGGAATGGAAGAGTGCGCGCGGTGGCTGAAAACGTTTGTGAAAGACGTCCCGATCGAATTCGTGGCAACGAAGCAGCCGTTCTGGACGCCGGCGGAAAAAGGCACACGGCACTGAAGTGCAACGATTTGAAAGGCCGCCGCGAGCAAAACTGGCTTTGGGCGAAGCAAGGGGCTAGTCTCTTTAGAAGCCCCATCTGCCCTCGTCTCTGAATAGGAGGTTTCATGAATTCTCGTTTCTTACGGTGCGGCATCACGGGCATCTTAATGGCTGGACTACTTTCCTGCCCTGCGCTACCGCAGGGGAACAGCCAGGGAAAAGGCAAAGGTAAAGGGCACGACAAGAAGGATCAAGGCGAAGACCAAGGAAAGCACAACAAGCACGAATTTGAGGCGCACGACCGGGAAGTGATCACGCACTATTACTCAGACCACGGATCAAACCTTCCGCCGGGACTGGCGAAACGAGGTGGAAACTTGCCGCCGGGGCTGGAGAAGCAACTGGAGCGCAACGGGACATTGCCGCCGGGATTGCAAAAGCGGGTGCAACCGTGCCCTAGGGAGCTAGAACGGCAACTGCCGCCGTTGCCAGCAGAGTACCGTCGCGGGGTGATCGGCGCGCACATCGTGATCTTCAACAGAAATACGAACGTAATTGTGGATGTGATGAAGGATGTAGTGCGCTGAACGGGCATCGGTGATTCTCGAGTCGCCCTTACAGGTTAAGGGAGCCGATATACGCGACGCGGGCTTTGCCAGATTCACTGCGCTCGACGCGGCCGATGAGGAAAAATTTTTCGCGGCGTTTCTTGAGGTCGGCTTCGACGGAGCGGACGTTTTTCGGCGGAACGATGAGAATCATGCCGACACCCATATTGAACGATTGCAGAAGTTCGTCGGTGTCGATTTTGCCGAGCTTGGCGAGATACTTGAAGATCGCGGGGATGGGCCAGGACGCCAAATCAATTTCCGCTTTCAGGCCATTGGGAAGAACGCGCGGGAGATTGCCGGGGATGCCTCCGCCGGTGATGTGCGCGAGGGCGGAAACCCAGCCGCGGGCGACGATATTTTTTAGCGCCGGCGCGTAGCACAAGTGGGGCTTCAACAACTCCGCGCCGATTTTATTTCCAACTTCGGCGACGTAAGTATCCGGCCTGAGCTTCTCCACTTCAAAAATTAATTTTCGGGCAAGCGAGTAGCCGTTGGTGTGCAGGCCTGCGGAGGGCAGCGCGATCAGCGTGTCGCCGGGCTGGACGCTTTTGCCGGTCAAAAGTTTTTTGCGCTCGACCGCGCCGACGATGAATCCCGCGAGATCATATTCGCCGGGAAGATAGAAGCCGGGCATCTCGGCGGTTTCGCCGCCGATGAGGGCACAGCCAGCTTTTCGGCAAGAGCGGCTCATGCCTTCAACAAGCTGCTCGACGACCTGCGGATCGAGCTTGCCCATGGCCAGGTAGTCGAGAAAAAAGAGCGGCTCCGCGCCCTGGACGAGGATGTCGTTAATGCAGTGATTGACGAGATCGCCGCCGACGGTGGAATGAACGCCCATGGCCATGGCGACTTTGAGCTTGGTGCCGACGCCGTCCGCGCTAGAGACCAGCACGGGTTCTTTCCATTTTTTGCGGTCAAGCGCGAAGAGCGCGCCGAAACTGCCGATGCCGCCAAGCACGCCGGGAGTAAACGTCCGGCTGGCGTGATGGCGGATTCTTTGCTTCGCGTCATCCGCGACGGCGATGTTCACTCCGGCATCGGCATATTTCATGAGAGCCCGTTCGCTTTCGTGTCTAAACTATTTGTGACCGGGGCGGACGCTGCCACTTGCCGGTCACTGACAGGAGTATATTCGAGCGCCGTGGAGGGTCGCGGCGGTATTTTCAAAACTCAGTGTTCAATAAAAACTAAAACGTCCTGAAAATCCGGTTCCAGCGCACGATGCGGGGATGCAGAAGGGCATTCGCGTACGCATAGAACCGTTCCTGAATCTTGCCCGGCTCCCAAGCCTCCGGGGAAACATTCAGCGACATATAAATCAGGACGGGCGTTCCGATGATGTCCTTGCGCGGGACGGGGCCCCAGAAACGGCTGTCGTAGGAATTTCCGCGATTGTCTCCCATCACGAAATAACAGTCCGCGGGAACCTTGTAAGGCATGTGCTGATCGTAAGGCTCGCTCGCGCCATTCGTGTAGTTTTCAACAAGTTTCTGGCCATTGATCCACACTGCACCGTCGTGAATGTCGATAGTGTCACCAGGCAGACCGATGACACGCTTCACGTAGTCCGGCGTGTCGGGCGCAAACGGCGGCTTGAAGATGATCACTTGCTGCCGCTTGGGATTGCGCCAGAGCGGGAGGTGCCAATTGGTGAAGGGCACGCCGGCGTCGTAGCCGATGCGGCTCATGATGAGGTGATCGCCGATGAGCAGCGTGTTCTCCATCGAGCCAGAAGGAATGACGCGCGCCTGGCCGATCGTGCCGTTGATGAGGAGAAACGCCAGGCCGACCCAGAACCACGCGATGATTTCGCGTTGAATCTTGATTTTCACTGGCACTTTTGTTTCTTCTTGCTTTGTCTTTTTTTCAGCTTTCACGTTCCACCACCACCGGCCGCTCTGCGGGCTCGGGTTCACTGCCGTTCATAGGATGCGCTTCGCTGGATTTGCCGTTGGACGCGCTTTCGCGCACCTCGAGCTGCACCAGGTCCGTCGGATAGACGCCCGTATAACAAGACGTACAAAACCTGCTTTCGGTATCGCTGACCGCGCGGCGCAGCGCCGGAAGAGACACGTAGCCCAGCGAATCCGCGCCGAGGAACTTGCAGATTTCCTCGGGCGAGTTCGAGGAGGCAATCAATTCCTCGCGCGTGGGCGTGTCCACGCCGTAGTAGCAGGGAGAAATCGTCGGCGGGCAACTGATGCGCACGTGGATTTCTTTTGCGCCGACTTCGCGGAGCATGCGGACGATCTTGCGGCTGGTCGTGCCGCGAACGATGGAATCGTCGACAAGCACGACGCGCTGGCCTTCGATTAATCCGCGGATGGGGTTTAGTTTGAGCTTTACGCCAAAATTGCGAATGGCTTGTGATGGCTCGATGAAAGTGCGGCCGATGTAGTGATTGCGAATCAAGCCCATGCGGAAAGGAATTTTCGATTCGAGCGCGTAGCCGACAGCGGCGGGCACGCCGGAATCAGGCACCGGGACGACAATATCCGCATCGACGGGATGCTCCCGCGCGAGGAGGCGCCCGAGCATTTCGCGGCTCTCGTTCACGGAGCGGCCAAAGATGATGCTGTCCGGGCGAGAAAAATAAACGTGCTCAAAAATGCACTGCTGGACCGGTTTCTGGGGCGCGAAGTGGACGGACTCGATGCCCATCTTCGAAATGCGCACCATTTCGCCGGGCTCGATTTCACGGATGTATTGCGCGTTGAGCAGATCGAAAGCGCACGTCTCGGAAGCGACGAGCCAGGAGTCGAAGCCGCCTGGCGTGGTGAGTTTGCCGAGCACCAGTGGACGGAAGCCGCGGGGATCGCGCACGGCGTAGAGTTCATCTTGCGTGAGGACGAGCAGCGAGTAGGCGCCTTCGACTTGATTAAGCGCATCGCCGATCGCGCCGGAAAGATTGCGGGCTTGCGAGCGAGCGATGAGATGCACGATGACTTCGGTGTCGCTGTTGGTCTGGAAAATCGAGCCGCGATGCTCGAGGCGGCGGCGCCACTCGGCGGCGTTGGTGAGGTTGCCATTGTGGCCGAGAGCGACTTTGCCCTTGTTGCAGTCGATCATGATGGGCTGGGCGTTGAGGAGAGCTTTGTCACCGGCGGTGGAGTAGCGCGTGTGGCCGATGGCTAGACTGCCGGGCAACTGCGCCAGCACGCTCGGTTGAAAAATTTCTTCGACTTTGCCCATGGCGCGGTGCAGGTAGAGGTCCGTGCCGTCGCTGGAGACCATGCCGGCGGATTCCTGGCCGCGGTGCTGCAGGGCGTAGAGGCCGAGATAAGCGAGATTGGCAGCTTCGGGATGGCCGAAGACGCCGAAGACACCACATTCGTCGTGGAAATGATCGTCGAGAATGTCGATGGTATTGCTCACTTCGTCTCCGAGATAAACAGGCTTCTCACACCCGGTAGAACTTGAAGCGTAAGACAGATTAACCAAGCAGCGATAAAGCTGGCTTGTGGAGTGTGCTTTGGATAACCGTAAAACGTCCAAGAAGCGACAGCTGAGGTCACAAGTGTCGCGACAAGCGCGACTACATATCCCCACTGCTTCCTTAGTAGCACGCCCAAAAGGGCCACCAGATTTAGGGCAGCGCTAACTTGAATAACAATTGCTGGTATTTGCTCACCGGCTGGCAACCATCGTTCTGCCGGGACACCGAGCAAAAACATGGACGTACCCAACGCCAGAGCAGCGAACATCCAACGCCAAGCTGAACTAAATCCGGTCATCGTCCCGCCAGTGCGCGTTCGAGCGAATGGGCCCAGGCGTCGCGGAGTGTTTCTATGGAACTGTCGAGCACCGCGCGCCCCTTATGTTCGATGCGGAATGAACCGTTGCGGGTGACCTGGCCGAGCTCGTGCGCCGCCACGTTGTATTGTCTCGCAGTATTGAGAACGGCGGCAAGTCTTGATGAGGTGACGGAGACGATGGCGCGGGCGCCGCGTTCGTTGAAGAGGGCATGTTCGGAGCAGAGAGAATCGGCGCCCAAATTTACGATCGCGCCAAGCACGGGCGCAGCATGCTGCGCCCCTACAAGAGAAGAGGCAGAGGCGAAACAGGATTCGGCGAGGGTGACGGCTAGGCCGCCGTCGGAGATGTCGTGGGCGGATTGGAGGGCGCCTTCGGCGGCTAGGGCGACCAGGCAATCCTGGAGGCGCTTTTCGGCGGGGAGGTCGATGGCGGGTGGCTCGCCGGCGATGATGCTGGCGATCGTTTTCGAGTATTCGGAGGAGGAGAATTCGCGGGCCAGTGCGGAAGACAGGTTGCCAAGCAGGGGCGCAGCATGCTGCGCCCCTACAGCGGAAGTTGATCCGTCCAGCAAAACGATGATGTCGCCTTCCTGGCGGAAGGCAATTTTCAGGACGCGGGAGGCGTCGTCGAGAATGCCGAGGACGCCGATGACCGGCGTCGGATAGATAGATTTGCCGAGAGTTTCATTGTAGAAGCTGACGTTGCCGCCGGTGATGGGCGTGTTGAGGGCGGTGCAGGCTTCGGCAAGGCCATCGATGGTTTGGCTGAATTGCCACATCACTTCGGGTTTTTCGGGGCTGCCGAAATTGAGGCAATTCGTGGCGGCGATGGGGCGCGCGCCGCTGGCGGCCACGTTGCGGGCGGCTTCGGCGACGGCGTGCATGGCGCCGACGCGAGGATTCAATTGGCACCAGCGGCCGTTGCCATCGGTGGAGAGTGCGAGCGCGCGCTTCACGGTGCCAGTTTTCGGATCCTTGATGCGCACGACCGCGGCATCGCTCGCGCCGGGGCCAGCAAGCGTGTTTGTGCGCACGCTGGTGTCGTACTGCTCGGTGATCCAGCGCTTGGAGGCGATCGCGGGCGACGACAGAAGCTTCACGAAATTCGCGGTGAGATTCGTGCCTTCGGGCGCGAAGGCGAACCAATCTTTTTCTGTTTCGACGCGCGGCGCGGGCGCGGCGATGGGGCGATTGTAAACTGGGCCTTCTTCGGCGAGTGGATGCGCGGGAATTTCCGCGGCAATGCGTCCGTTGTTGTTGATGCGTGCGATGCCACCTTCGGTGACTTGGCCAACAACGACGGCATCGAGGCCCCACTTTTTGAAGACAGAGAGGACTTCATGCTCGCGGCCTTTCTCGGCCACCAGCAGCATGCGTTCCTGCGATTCGCTGAGCATGATTTCGTACGGCGTCATGCCGGTCTCGCGCTGAGGAACTTTGGCGAGGTCGATTTCGATGCCGGTGCCGCCGCGCGAAGCCATTTCCATGGTGGAACAGGTAAGGCCGGCGGCGCCCATGTCCTGAATCGCGACGACCGCGCCGGTTTGCATGGCTTCGAGGCAGGCTTCGAGGAGGAGTTTCTCCATGAACGGGTCGCCGACTTGCACGTTGGGGCGCTTCTGTTTCGACTCTTCGGTGAATTCAGCGGAGGCTAGCAACGATGCGCCGTGAATGCCGTCGCGACCGGTTTTTGCGCCGACGTAGATGACGGGATTGCCGATGCCTTTGGCCTTGGCGAGAAAGATTTCTTCTTTTTTGGCGATGCCGAGGGCGAGCGCGTTGACCAAGGGATTCTGCGAATAACACGGCTCGAAGGCGACTTCGCCGCCGACGGTGGGAACGCCGAAACAGTTTCCGTAACCGCCGACGCCGCGGACTACGCCGTCGAGGATGCGGCGGTTCTTCGCGGATGCTTCCTCCGTTGTGTTTTTGCCCGACTTAATTTCACCGAAGCGGAGCGAATCGAGAATCGCGATGGGGCGGGCGCCCATGGTGAAAATGTCGCGAAGGATGCCGCCGACGCCAGTTGTCGCGCCCTGGAACGGCTCGACGTAACTCGGATGATTGTGCGATTCGATCTTGAACGCGGCGACCAGGCCATCGCCGATATCCACGACGCCGGCGTTTTCGCCGGGACCTTGCACGACGAGTTTGCCGCGCGTGGGCAGGCGCTTCAGGTGGACTTTGCTCGATTTGTAGGAGCAGTGCTCGCTCCACATCACGCTGAAAATGCCAAGTTCGGTGATATTCGGATCGCGGCCGAGGATTTGCTGAATGCGCGCATATTCCTCGCGAGTCACGCCGTGCTCCGCAGCGATCTCGGGAGTTACTTTGATTTCCGTGACTGCGGTTGCCATCAAGCCGTGGCCTTTGCGGCGCCGACGAGCGCTTCGACCATGGAGTGGAAAATCACCAGGCCGTCGGACGAGCCGAGGGCGGATTCCACGGCGCGCTCGGGGTGAGGCATGAGCCCGGCGACGTTGCGTTCGCGGTTGCAGATGCCGGCGATATTGTGAACCGCGCCGTTGGGATTGCCGACGTTGTCGTCGGAGCCGTCAGGAGTCGTGTAGCGGAAAATCACCTGGCGATTTTCTTCGAGGTCCGCGAGCGTGGCTTCGTCGCAATGGTAATTGCCGTCAGAGTGCGCGATGGGAATCTTGAGGATCTGACCCTTTTGCGCGGCGTTAGTAAACGGAGTGTCGGTCTGTTCGACCCTAATGTGCACATGGCGGCAGATAAAGCGCAAGCCGCTGTTACGCATCATCGCGCCGGGAAGCAGGCCCGCTTCGCAGAGAATCTGGAAGCCGTTACAAATGCCCAGGACCATGCCGCCGCTCTTGGCAAATTTCTCGACGGACTTCATCACCGGGGAAAAGCGCGCGATAGCGCCGGTGCGGAGATGGTCGCCATAAGAAAATCCGCCCGGCAGGATGATGGCATCACAATTCGCGAGATTTTCGGATTGGTGCCAGATAAATTCGACCGGTTTATGAAGAACGTTGCCGATGGCGTAAAACGCGTCGTGGTCGCAATTGGACCCGGGGAAAACGACGACTCCAAATTTCATGTGGTGCCAGCCCCCTGTGGGATTGCGGAAACTCTTATTTTAGCACACGCCCGGCCTTAGCAAGCGCTTTGACATTTTCGGAACTGGAGCCGCTCAAAAACAGCTAGCTATCTTCCAAAGATCCAGACGAGAGCAAAAAAGAAGCCGACGAGAACGAAGATTCCGAGAATTGCGTAGGCGATCAGCAGGAGTTCCTTCTTGAGGAGTTCGCCCTGACTTAGATTCTCCTGGCGTCGCTGCTCGCGAAAATACTTGAGCCATCCAAACAGCTCGAAGAGGGCCAATCGGCTATCCCTCGCCGCGATACCAACGGCGGCAGCGCTGCAGAAAATGTTCGCCGACATCCATACCAGTGGGGGAGGCTTTCCCCAGTGACTCGTCGCGGTTTCTCCATCGCTCTCGCACTACGAGAACGGAAAGAACCATGAGGAGCGTGAGGCGGAACGTGATCAGGGCGGCGTCCGCGGTTCTGGAATAGGGCGTGGCGGCAAGGCTGAGAAAAAGGATGCACGCCAAGAAAAGAGTCCAGGCAAAAATCTTTTTCCTCATGAACGCGCTCCACGCACCAGTCAGATAGACCGGCCCTCGGGACTGGAAGGGGGCGTTGCGGATGTATCAGGAAGCGGTTTGGGCGATCCTTGTCCGCCTCCGTCGAGCCCCAGCACGTTCACGAGGCTGGAGTTGGAGGGCACGATGTACTTGGTGTTCTGCGCCAGCGTGTTGTTCAGAACTTCGAGTCGGCGCATCATCTCCGCGCGTTCCTTGAAGTAAGTCTCGGCAGCAGTGGAAACGAGCTTGATGGCTTCCGCTTCGGCGTTGGCGCGCGTGACGCGGGCTTGAGCGTCGCCTTCGGCCTTCAAAATTTCCGATTGCTTCTTGCCCTCGGCTTGCAAAATCTGGCTTTGCTTGATGCCTTCCGCTTCCAGAACTGCGGCGCGCTTCTCGCGTTCGGCTTTCATCTGGCGCGACATGGCGTCGGTGATGTCCCGCGGCGGCTCGATCTTCTGCACCTCCACGCGCGTCACTTTCACGCCCCAGCCGTTGGTGGCTTCATCGAGGACTTCGCGCAAGTTGGTATTAATCATGTCGCGGGCGACGAGCGTCTCATCGAGGGTGCGGTCGCCGATCAGGTTGCGCAAGTTCGTCTGCGCCAATGTGGTGCACGCGTATCCGAAATCCTGCACCTCATATTGCGACTTCACCGGATCGATGACCTTGTAATAAACGACGGCGTCCACTTCCACAGTTACGTTGTCCTTGGTGATGAGTTTCTGCGGCGGGACGGTAATGACCTGCTCGCGCATGTCCACGCGCACGATATCGTCCACGAACGGCACGATGAAGGTCAGGCCGGACGGGGCCATGCCGTGATACTTTCCAAGGCGAGTGATCAATCCTTTTTCGTACTGCTTCACCGTGCGCGCGCCCTTGGCCAGCGCCACCAATCCGAGCACCAGGAACGCAAAGATTGCGACCATGACCAAGCCACTGATGGCATCTGTACCCATAGCTATTCACCTCACCCTAAGCGTCACACCTTCGACCGATTGCACCACCACCACCGCGCCGGCATCTCTGGCAACTTCATCTCCGCCCGTCAACTCCGCTCGCCAAATCTCCGCACCGACCTTTACCATGCCGGGCTCGCGAACGGCGATCCGCTTTGTGACTACGCCAGTTTTCCCTACTACCGCATCCACATTGCTGGCCTGATCCTTCACTGTCAGTTTCGTTTTCAACCAGCTTCGAAACACGGCGAGGTACAGCAGCGCGAGCACGCCCGCCGCGAGCAAACCAATCTTCGCCGAGCCCGTTAGAAGTCCGATTCCGCCGCCCACTGCCAGCGACGCGCCCAGAAGCGCCAAATCAAAGCCCGTCAACGCGCCAAGCGCCAGTTCTACGATCACGAAAATAATGCCCACAATAATCAGCAGCCAATTAACCCAATTGCTCACGGACAGACTCCTTCCGCTTCACGTACCGCGGACGATAGCATCCGTTCGGTTGGTATTCAATGATTCAAGTTGTGGAGAAGCGGAAAGGAGAGTCGCAGAATTCTGCGCCAAGAACCGAGGTGAAAAGAGGGTGTTCGAAGAACGCTAGCGTTTTCGTCTTTTCGAGGCTCGCCGCGGTTTTCTTTTCGATGACGTTTTCTTTGGTTTTTCGGCGGCCGCCAACTCGCGACGTTTCTTCGCGGCCCATCCGGGTTTGTTGATCTGCCGACCCCGGGCAATTCCCAATCCGCCAGATGGCACATTTTCCGTGATAGTCGAACCCGCGGCGATGTACGCACCGTCCCCGACGCGCACGGGCGCGACGAGGGCCGTATCGCTGCCAATGAAAACTTTATTTCCGATCGATGTTGGATACTTGCGGAAGCCGTCGTAGTTGCAGGTAATCGTGCCCGCGCCGATGTTGCTCTTCGCCCCAATCTTTGCGTCGCCCAAATAGGAGAGGTGCATGGCCTTGGTGCCTTCGCCGATGGTGCTCTTTTTCAGTTCAACGAAATTGCCGATTCGCGCGCCGGCCTTCAGATGATTGTCCGGCCGCAATCGTGCGAACGGGCCAATGATGACTCGGTCATCGAGGCGGCTCTGCGCTACCACGCAATGTGGTTCGACGGTTACCTCGTCCCCAAGAATTGCATCTGTCAAAACGCTGCCCGTTCGAATGGTGCAGCGTGCACCGATCTTCGTTTTCCCCAGCAACTGCACGCCGGGTTCGATGACGGTGTCTTCGCCCGCGGTCACTTCCGGATCGATCAGCACGGTCTCCGGCAACTGGATCGTGACGCCCTCATCCATCAGCGAGTTTCGTTTCCGTTCCCGAAAGATGCGGTCGACTTCGGCAAGATCCGCGCGCGTATTGCAACCAAGCACTTCGCGCGAATCAGCGGCCACCTGGGCCAACACGGTCTCGCCTTTGGCGTTCAGAACGGCGATGGCATCAGTCAGGTACAACTCGCGGTGCTTGTTGTTCGGCTTTACCTGTGCCAATGCGGGCCAGAGTTTCTCCAGCGTGAAGCAATAAATTGCCGAATTGATTTCGTTGATCTCGCGCTGCTCGTCGGTGAGTTGCGATTCTTCCACAATCGCGGAGACCGTCGTTTCGGTTTTGCGCACCACGCGGCCATAGCCGGAAGGATCAGCAAGCACTGCGGAGAGAATTGTCGCCGCCGCATTTCCGTTGTGATGTGCGGCAATCAGCGCCTTCAACGTTTCAGTGCGTACGAGCGGTGCATCGCCGGGGAGCACAACCGCGAACTTCGCTCTGCCCAAAGCGCGCTTCGCGACTTGCATGGCGTGCCCCGTGCCGTTCTGCGGCTGCTGCATGACGGTGACGGCACCGAGCGGTTCGACCACGGCGGCGACTTGCTCGGCCTGGTGGCCCACGACAACGACGGTTTCGCGCGGCCTGAGCGGTTCGCAAGCGCGCACAATATGTTCGACGAGGGTGCGTCCACCGGCGCGGTGCAGTACTTTCGCCAAGCTGGACTTCAGCCGCGTGCCTTTTCCAGCAGCCAGGATCACAATGGCAAGATCGTTGTTGGACATGGTTTTGAGCCCATTCTGCGGGAGCAGCGGCTATTTCGCAACGGAGGGTTGTGTGCGACGCGGCGAATCGCTAATCAGTGGCAGGGGCAGGCGAAAGGGCGGTCAGGTAGGCGTCACTCTCGGGGCGGACGGCTTCGCCAGTGGTTATGGTCCAAAGTGAAGGATCGGCGAGGAGTCGGCTGACAAGTTGCGTATGGATTGCGTGGCCGGCCTTATGCGCCTCGACGCGGGCGAGAAGGGGCAAACCGGCCAGTGCGAGATCGCCGATGAGATCCAGCGCTTTGTGCCGCCCGAACTCGTCGGGAAAGCGCAACGGCCCGTTCATGACGCCCTCGTTGGTGAGCACGATGGCATTCTCGAGCGAACCGCCCCGAATCAGGCCCATGGCCTTGAGCGGCTCGATGTCGCGTTCGAAACAGAAAGTTCGTGCTCGCGCCAAAAGGTGGCGGAAAGTGTCCGGCCCCACGAGCATCTCCACTTCCTGCTGGCCCACCAGCGGGTGCGGAAAATCTACATAGCAGCGCACGCGAAACTCGTCGGCAGGGTAGATGCCGATCCGCCGGTCTCCCTCGATGACTTCCAGCGGTTTCAGAACCTTCAAAAAGCGCCGTTTCCGGCGGAGTCTGCGAACGCCAGATTGTTCCAGCATTTGCATGAAAGGCTCCGCCGAGCCGTCCAGAATGGGCACTTCGATGGAGTCAATGTCGATGTAAATGTTGTCGATGCCACACGAATAGATGGCGGCAAGCAGGTGCTCCGTGGTGGAAAGCAAGACACCTTGTTTCATCAAGCTTGTGGCATAGCTGACCCGAGCGACGTTGTGCCCCTGCGCTTCGATAGGGAAATTGTCCAGGTCAACGCGGCGAAACACGATGCCTGTTTCGGCAGGGGCAGGTACCAAACGGACATGCCCGTACACGCCGGTGTGGAGGCCCACACCCTCGGCGCCTGAAACTCGAGCAATGGTAGTCTGAAACATTTGCAAACAACCATACTAGCATGTTGTCTACCAACGGTTCTCTTGCTTGTCTTTTATTATCAACAACTTAAAAGCATGCAAAGTGTCCAATGAACAAACGGTGTGGTATTTCCGCAACATTGGACGGTTTCAGCGTGTCTCATTTCGGGAAGAGTTTGCCTTCAACTAATTTCACCCTGACTGATAAGGCTTCCTTTTTGATTATCGACGCGTCCCGCTCCTTGACGGTGATATAATTTTGGTTTGCAGCTTGTCTTGGAAGGGTGGGGCATGAGTCGAGCGGCTCGCATCGGGATTCTTTGTTTATCGGCAGCGATCTTCGGTTACGCAGGCATAGGGCACGTCCTGGGACGCACGCAGGACGAAAAGGCCTATAAGTCTCTGACCGTGTACGGCGAGGTTCTGCAGAAGATCCAGCAGGACTACGTCGACGACCCCAACATGCGCACGGTGACGGCCGGTTCCTTGCACGGGATGCTGGAATCGCTCGATGCGCAGTCCAGCTACCTCACGCCCCGCGAGTACGATGAGTACAAGAAAAAGTTCGCCAATACCGGCACGGCGGAGACCGGCCTGACGCTCAGCAAGCGCTATGGTTACGTCATCGTGCTCTCTGTGCTGCCGGATAGCCCGGGCACCAAGGCGGGAATCCGCAGCGGCGACATTTTCGAATCCATCAGCGGATTCACAACTCGCGACATGTCCGTTGGCCAGGCCCTGAATCTTCTCAATGGGCAGCCAGGCACGGGCGTCAAGGTGGGAGTGATCCGGCGCGGCAAGGCTACGCCGGAAGAGGTCGACGTCGTTCGCGAAAAGTTAGCTACTCCGAAAATCATTGTTCAGAAAGCGGATCCTGACATCTTGGTGCTCCGTATCCCCTCGCTCGACAGCGGCCGCGCCGAGGAAATTCGCAACCGCCTCTCGGAGGCAGAAAAACAGGGCATTCACAAGGTCATCCTGGACGTGCGGGAATGCGGCCGCGGACAGGTTTCCGAGGCGATTTCCATCGCTAGGCTGTTCGTTCCTTCTGGCACTTTGACAACGCTGCGCGGTCAGACTGTCTCGGCACAGATTTTTTCGGCCGAGCCCAAGCAGGTGATTTGGAAGAATCCCGTTTCCGTCTTGATTGACGCCACGACGTCTGGAGCCGCGGAAGTGCTGGCTTCCGCCATTGTTGCGAATCATCGCGGAGACGTGGTTGGCGAGCGCACTTTCGGTCTGGCATCCGAGCAGAAGCTGATTACGCTGGACGATGGCGCTGCACTCATCCTCACGGTCGCGAACTACTACAATCCTGGCGGCAAGTCGATCATGGAAGAAGGCGTGACTCCCACGGAAGTAGTGCGCGCCGTTCCGGAAGATGATTCAGATACCGCCGATGAGGATACAGCGCCAACTCCGGCAGAAGCCCAGAAGGAACCTGGACTCGGGCCACGGCCGCTTTCTCCGGAAGATCCCATTTTTCATCGCGCGCTCGATCTGCTAAAAGCTCCCGTGAAAAAGGCTGCCTAGAATTCCGTGCACCGGCGGCCTGACTCGGTTCAACCAAACCTTCATTCCTCTTTTGGCAAAAAATGCAGAGCAACAAAGTTTGCGCTGCTGGGAGCTTGCGTCCTTCTCACAATTGTTTCGGGCGGCTGCAAGAAAAGGGAAGAGACCCGGCTCTCGCCTGCCCAAATTCACCAAATTACTCGTGATTTGGCAGCCGCTGCCTCTTCTGCGACTCCTGCCGGAACGGCCATTAAGTTTCGCCAAGGTGCATCGATCGAATCCTCCGGAAACACTGGCTACCTTCGGATTGTCTTAAAGAATGCATCGTCGCCCGATGCGAACCGATCCGAAGTGGCAAAGCTCCTGCAAAGTCTCA
The DNA here is from genome assembly GCA_041485085.1 of Candidatus Acidiferrum sp. Classification (GTDB taxonomy): domain Bacteria; phylum Acidobacteriota; class Terriglobia; order Acidiferrales; family UBA7541; genus Acidiferrum. The sequence goes on along the minus strand of JBGPIX010000021.1, from coordinate 10,409 downwards.
ACGTAGCCGCGACTCGAGATCATCTGACGCAGGATCCTCCGATGCAAAGCGGGGATCTCCTTCAATTTATGCTCCGTCGGGCAGGCACGCCGGCACTTGAAATAGAAATCGTGACGCGCGCTCCACTGGTGTCCAATGCTGGGATCAAGAATTCCGGCGGGAATACTGGGGACGCCAGGCTAGCAATCATTATCGACGATCTCGGCAGCGACCGCGCGGCAGCCGAAGCCATCTTCGCGCTGGGTTATCCCCTCACAATTTCTGTCTTACCCAATCATGAACACTCGGTGGAAATCGCGGAGGAAGCGCATCGTCGTGGACTCCAGGTAATGCTTCATCTTCCAATGCAATCGGTTGCGAACGAGACGCCTGAGGCACAGGAACTCCGTCCGGGCCTGCCGGCGCAGGAAGTTGCCGCGCTGGTCGATCAATTTCTGCAAAATGTTCCGGATGCCGCGGGCGTCAACAATCACCAGGGATCACAGGCTACTGCTGACGCGGCGCTGATGGATGAGTTGATGCCCGTGCTGCGCGACCATCACCTCTTCTACGTCGACAGCAGGACAACCGCCGCTACGGTGGCTTACGATACCGCGCAGGACTTTGGCGTTCACTCTGCCTTCCGCAACGTTCCTTTCCTTGACGACATCGCCGAGGTAGCAGCAGTCCGCAAACAACTCAAACTTGCCCTGCGAGGCGCCCGCGAAAAGGGCGAGGCCGTGGCGATCGGCCATCCTCACCCCGCGACACTCCAGGCCCTGCGCGAAGTTTTGCCGCAAGCACAATCACAAGGTGTTCGCCTGGTGCTTGCCTCCGAACTCGCTCACTAACAAGCTCGCTTTCCTCACTCTGGAACGAGCTCTTTCTGCTTTGCGGGGAAAAGAAAATGCACCGCGATGGCGAGCATCCCCATAGTCACAAAGCTGAAGACGCTGCCTTCCGGGCCAACCGAACCTCCCGTCAACCAATCCGGGCCGTGCAAGGTCGCATTGGAAAGATGCCCTTGAAACACAATGCCGCTGTTCGGCACGGAGTAAAGAAATGTCTCGCCGAAATCAAAAGTCGCGTGCCATCCCACAGCCAACCAAAGATTGCCGGTACGGCGCAGTGTAAACGCGAATACCATTCCGATCACCACCACTCCGGCCACTCCCGCCCAGTTTTCTCCTGGATTATTCAGGTGTACCCGGCCAAAGAGTAGTGAAAGAATGATCGCGGCGGGCCAGAAACCGACGCTCTCCGCGAGTGTGTATTGCGTATACCCGCGAAACAGGAATTCTTCAAACAAACCCACAAAAACGAACAGGACGGCCCACAACATCCCCCACCGCAAAAGCTCTCTGCCGTGCAGGGTGATTTCGCCAAAGGAATACCCGCCGAAGGCGGCGATCAATCCTACCAATGCCGACACTTCAACCAATCCGAGAAGTCCGCCCTGCCAGAACAATTTCCCGAACGCGCCTCGCAGCGGCAAGCCATAGACGCCGGGAGACCGGCCCTCGATCCGGGACATAATCAGGGCAGCTATAAAAACGACGGTGAAACAAAACGCTTCGTAGGGGAACCAATAGTCGAGAGAGAAAACAGCCCGCGTGGGGCCAACGAGCAGTTGGAGAACAACTAATCCGCCAAATCCGAGCCCGGCCACGAAGGTGGCATAAATCAGGAGGCGCCAGACCCCGCGCACTCCATTTTCGTTCAAGAAAATCTTGCTGAGCATTCCCTCGGGCGGCGGCGCCGGAAGGTGGGGCATTGGAGAAGGATTCGTGATTGGTTCGACGTCCAACAATCACCTCAAGCTAAGACCAAAGTCCCACATGGCTGTCTGACGCTCCGCGTAGTTCACCGTAAGCGGACCTGGCGCTGAACTGAGACAGATTTTAGCGGCAGAGAAAGCCTCAATGCGGGATAATTTTTTTCACTGGCCGAGATTGATAGTATCTGAAAAGGCTAAATTCCCGGAACAACACGGACTTGGAGGTCCCCGCTCACGACTGGATCGAACTTTCTAAAATTATTGTGCGATGCGGATCTCCGCCGCGCCGAGAATCCGCCGGCTCTTTTTTTCCTGCACAAAGAGCACAGCCCTCAGATTCTCACGTTTCCATTCCTTCTTCAGCGGGACACTTGCATCTCCATTAAAGGATGTTTCGCGGTCCGCTTTCGCTTCCCCCAGCTTACGCATCGATCGGACGATGGCGGCATGGTGAAGGTCCTCCCCCGCATTTTCGCCGCGCGTCACCGCGGAGTGCAACCCCGTTTCCGTAATCGCCAGCCACGCCTCTGCGTGGTCGCCCTTAGTTGCTCCTTCCAACTTGGCGACCTTGGCAGAAAAATCTATTGCGTCTGGTCCATTCGGCTTGCCTTGCTCCAGACTCACTGATATTTTTGTCTTGCTTCCGGCCCTCAGAATCGTCTCTCGTGCTTGTTTTGTATGACTCCCCACGAATTCCACGGTGCCGTCCACAACCATTTGCGGTGTATAGGCGTTGCCATTTCCGAGGGCTTCTACATAAACGTATTGCCGCGACGTCCAGTCTCGCGAAGAAAAAGGATCAACCCAGCCCAAGTCGTTCCAATAGTCGACGTGCTCCTCCAACGCGATCAGTTGGACATTATTAGCCACCTGCTCCTCAGCCAATCGGGCCAGCAGGGCATCCGCCGGAGGACAACTGGAGCAGCCTTCGGAGGTGAACAGTTCGACTACCACCGGAGTGCTCGGGGTCTGTGGCATTCCCGTGGCGGCCTGTGCGTGCGGTCGGATCAAAATCGTAGCCGTTAACAGACATACAGAAATGAAGGACAAACCTGCAAACAGGTGTTTCATAATCGCTCTCTTCTACCTACCAGTACATCAGATTGCCTGTCCTGAAAAGAGTTACGACCAAACAGAAACGCAGAGCGCTTTTCTCAACTTAACCATTATGATAGTCTTTACCGGTTAATTCGTTCAAAGCAGTTTCTACTCTTCGCAGCTCAAGGAGGTTCAGGAGGATGCTTGACTCCGCTCCCCACCTGCCTTTACTCGGCGGGCGGCTCTCCATCGATTTCGTCAACTCCGCCCCGCCAAACTCAGTACTTTCCTGGGATCGACTTATCCAGTTTCTGGACTCCACAGATATTGTATCCACTGAGCGCGGGGTCCAGCTTCTCAGCCTGCCACAAATCGACCCGCAAGGCGCGGAAGTTCTTCTCATGAAGGCGCGGCGCCTCATAATCGCCTTGAGAAAAGTGTTCACGGCCATGCTCCGAAAGCAAAGGATGGCCGGGGAATGGGTTGAGCCCATCAACGAAATCCTGCGCATCACCGAAGGGCACGACGAACTTGTGGGCCAGGACGGCATCTGGAAAATCGAATTCGTCGCACGCGAAGGTGGCCTCGACTGGTTGCTCGCAGCCGTAGCCCGATCCGGCGCCGAGATTACCGCTGAGGGAACCCAAGCGCGACTTAGACTCTGCGCCAACCCGCATTGCGGTCTTTTCTTTTACGACGATTCGCGCACGCGCCGCCGCCGATGGTGTTCGATGGCCGTCTGCGGCAACCGCAACAAGGTAGCCGCTTTCGCCCGCAAGCACGCCTCGGCACGCGCCGCACCATAGAGAGGGGGACCTCGCGCTTCACGCACTCCTACTTCACGTACTTCGGTGATTCTCCTTTTGACCACGGATCGTAGCTGTGTGCGAAAACCAAGCGGTCCGCCAGCGGCGGATGTGAATACAGCCAGAAGGTGATGAACGGCGGCGGGTTAGGATCCGATAAATCCAGCTCGCCGAGTACTTGAAACGCGTGCGCGGCGACCTCCTCCGAATCCGGGACTAACCCGTGGATGACTTCCAATCCGTAAACGTCCGCCGCGTGTTCCTGTATGCGGCTGTACCCGCTGATGACCGGCGACGAAACGAACAACATCACTTGCAACAGCAATAGCAATACCGCGAGCGAGGCCCAATCTTCTTGTCCGTAGAGATTCCAGTCCCTGGCCCACCGGTCCAGCGCCCAGTGCAGGCCTCGAAACAGAAGGTAAAGAGCCAGCAATAGTCCGCTCGCCCCCAGCAAAAAGCCCTGCCAAACGTGCCCTAGGACATAGTGCCCGAGTTCATGTCCGACGATGAAGAGGGACTCGTCATTCGTCGTCTTTTGTATCGTGGTATCCCAGATGACTACACGTTTCGACGCTCCCAGCCCCGTCACATAAGCGTTGATGGCATTGGTCTTCTGACTCGCCGCCATCAGGAAGATGCGTTCCGGCGGAATGGGAACGCCTGCATGTTTCGTGAGTTTTTCTATGGACGCGACCAGGTCTGGATGCTGCTTGCTCAGCGGCTCGAATTTATTGAACAGCGGATCGATCACCAGTGGAGTGATCACGATCACTCCAAGGAGAATCAAGACTGCCGGAAACCAGAAATACAACCACCAGCGCCGCGGGCTGCGCCGCATCACCGCGAATAGGATCAGGACCAGAACGATTCCAAACCCTACATCGAGAAGCTCTCCCTTGGTCCAATCCCAGAACCACGAGCCCCAACCTTGTACGGATTGCTGGTAATGCAGGGAAAGCGCGTGCCAGTACAACCGCACAGGCAGATGCAGAACGTCGAGGCTCAGAAAAAGCAGCGGGACGAACACAAATCCTTGGACCCATTTTTTGTCGCTGATATTTTCAGCAATGTCGCGAAACTTCGCCGCCCAGCCCAGCCGGAGCATCAGAAAAAGGAAAAGTCCGCCGAGAAAATAAGAAACAAAGTAGAGCGTGTAGCCCGCTCGCGAGTAAGCCACGGCCTTCGCTTGGCGCTCGTGCGAAAGCGTGTATTGTTCGGTCTTGCTCTGTTCTGTAGTTTTCGATTCTGAAGGTGAACTCTGTGCGGAACCGCTTTGTGGCGACGATGTTTGTGCGCCGGGTTCCTGCGCATACGCGGATGGCAGAAGGCCAGCAAAGCCGCGCGGCGACATCGCGAAAAAAAGACACGCACAAACAATCAGCGCGAAACGGGGAAAGGATATCCACCGCCGCATAGAACCACCTCGCCTATTTCGCAGCCACACTTCCCGTGCGGTACCGACCAAGGCCGACACGGGCCGCGAGTATGCCGCACCGCTATTTGAAGTGCAAGATTTCATCACATTGGTTTAGACGGGGGGAAGCGCGCAGGGTTTCCCCATTGTGTGGATGCGGGGTTACGGAGTGGTCTTGGGATGTGCGGTTTTTAAACAGTAGTTGCGCACACCGCCCGTCGCCGTCAATCCGAAATGCACGATCGAGGTCCACCGCTCCAGCTTGTGATGGCCATAGTGATGAAATAAATACGACGCCCCAATGGAAGCACCTGTTCCAGCCGCTTCAATCGCCGCAAACGCAGCGTGATTGTCCACGATATCGTTGGTGAGCAAGACTTCCTTGTCTCCCCGCCGTCTCAGGTTCAAAGTGGAAAAATAGTCGAACGTGCGTGCTGCTCCGACACTTGCGAACAACCAGTCATTCTTCTTATCCCAAAAACGGTGATCCTGCGTCCGTGTCGTGGCGTGATTCTCACCAGCAACCGGTACCACGACTGGTGATGGCGGCTGTGTTTCGTTCGCTGGCGCTTGAGCGCACACTCTGCTCGCCGACATTAGCGTCGCCAGTGCGAGTAGCAGGATCATCCTAGGATTCAGCACTCTTTTCGCTCCTCGGGCGTATCCCGATAATTTATTTCTCAAATCAGTATAATCGTCTTCGCGCCGCCCCGCGCCACACTCTCCACACAGGAGTCCTTACCATGCCCCGCTTACGCCTGGTGCTTTCGTCTATTCTCGTGCTTACTCTTGTTGCCGTGTTTGCCGCCCATGCGCGCCGCGAGCCTCCAACGGAAGCCACCGGAGCGACGGTGCCCACGCGCTCGTTTGAGTTCACCTATCAGGTGCACGTTCCCGCCAGCACAGACTCCAACGGTTCCACCCGGCTTTGGATTCCCCTGCCTCAGGCGGATGCCTATCAGGAGGTCCGTAGTTTGCATATCGACAGCCCCGTCTGGTATGCCCAGGGTCGCGATACCGAATACGGAAATAGGTTCGCAGTGTTCACGCCGACTGTACAACAATCTACCATCGGCTTTGATGTAGCGCTGCGTTTCACCGCTGTCCGCCGCGAACATAAAGTTACCTTGGACGCCGCAGCACTCCAGAACGCCTCCTCTTTGACGTCCGGCGATCCGAAATTGCAACGCTATCTCGAGCCAGACAAACTCGTTCCCCTCAGCGGCGCTATCGCTGAACTTGCCAAAGAGCACACCGCCGGTGACACCACGCCAATCCAAAAGGCTCGCCACATTTACGAATACGTCCTCGCCACCATGCGCTATGACAAAACCGGTGAAGGCTGGGGCCGCGGCGACGCCCTCTGGGCTTGCGCATCAAAGCGCGGCAACTGCACCGATTTCCATTCTCTCTTCATTGGCATGATGCGTTCGTCCGGCATTCCCGCGCGTTTTGAAATCGGTTTCCCGCTTCCCGAGGGCAAAACGGAAGGCGACATCCCGGGCTACCATTGCTGGGCCGAGTTTTATCTCGCCGGCGTCGGCTGGGTTCCCGTCGACGCTTCCGAAGCTTGGAGGAATGCCGCCAAGCGCGACTATTTTTTCGGCGCTCACGACACCAACCGCGTTTTCTTCACCTACGGCCGCGACATTCGGCTCTCGCCCGATCAAAAGGGCGATCCGCTGAATTATTTTATCTATCCTTACGCGGAAACGAATGGCCAGCCGGTGAAAAACCTGGAAACGCACTTTTCGTTTCGCGACGTTTCGGCAGCCGAACCGGCCGCGGCCGGCCGCTGACGCCTTCCTGGTTGCACCATTCGGCGCATAAAATATTCCTGCGTGGAGGATTCTGCGCTCTTATCTTCGACGTTGGCTCATTCGCACTCGCTGGCTAGCCGGGATTGTCATTCCACCCTTGCCGGCGTATCTTAAAATTAGTCCCAGTTCAGAGTTCTCCAAGGAGTAGTACTATGTCGCGCTTCATCACTTTGCGCCTTGCACTCCCTGTCGTTCTGGCGGCAACGCTGCTTCCTGCCGCCGCTCTGGCCCAATCGCAGGATACTCAGTCCGTTGCCGATGCCGCCCGTCGCGCTCGCGACCAGAAGAAACCGCCGGCCAAACCTGCCAAGGTCATCACGGACGAAGATATCAAGCCCGCCGCGCAAGCAAGTCCCGCAACTCCGGCATCACCCGATGCCTCGGCAACGCCGGCTTCGAGTGCCTCTTCAACGGCAACCCCCGCAAGCGCTGCTCCTGCGCCAGACGCCAAGGACCAGAAAGAGCCGAAAGAAGTCACCGAACTCAAAGCTCAGATCAAACAAGCGCTGGACGATCTCAATCTGGTCCTGCGCGAACAATCGCTGGAAAATGACAAGTTTTATTCGAATACCGATTACGTCCACGATACGGCGGGAAAGGCCAAGCTCGACGACCTAATTCAGCAGGCCATCGACAAGCAGCAGGTACTCGATCGCCTCAAAGCCCACTTGGCCGAATTGCTGCCGCCACAAGACTCTACGGCCATTGCGCCGCCGAAACCGTAGTTTTCATCGGCTAGAATTCTGCTTTCTGACTGCTTCATCTTCCCGCGCCAGGATAATTCCGCGTTCCAGCAAACTTTTTGCTACCCTCCTGCGTATTCTCTCTAGCGCAATCGAGCGGTCGATCCCGCGGAATGGACTCTCATGCAGCTCACGGTGGAGAATCTCAGCAAGAATTATCGCGGCAACGTGCGAGCGCTCCGTGGCGTTCAGATTTCGCTCCAGCCCGGCATTCTCGGGCTACTTGGCCCCAATGGCGCAGGGAAATCCACCCTCATGCGCATCCTGGCAACGGTCACGCGACCTTCCTCCGGCCGCGTTCTTTGGAACGAGGCGGACATCGCCCAGAATCCCGATTCCCTCCGCAACACTCTGGGCTACTTGCCGCAGGATTTCGGCGTTTATCCCAATCTCAGCGCTATTGAATTTCTGGAGTATCTCGCCGCCGTTAAAGGCATTTCTGCTGACGCAGCCAACAAACGCATCGGCGAGTTGCTCGAACTCGTGAATCTCGCGGATGCGGCCAAGCGGCCCCTCGGCGGCTACTCCGGCGGAATGCGCCAGCGCGTCGGCATCGCTCAAGCGCTGCTCAACGATCCGCAGCTTCTCATCGTTGATGAACCCACCGCCGGCCTCGATCCGGAGGAACGCGTCCGCTTCCGCAACCTGCTCTCGGAACTTTCCGGCGAGCGCATCGTAATCCTCTCCACGCATATCGTCTCCGATGTCGAAGCCGTCGCCACGAGTATCGCCATCCTCGCGCACGGCCAGCTTCTCGCGCATGACTCTCCCGAGGGACTCCTCGCCAGCGTCGCTGGAAAAGTCTGGGAAGTTGTCGTTCCCAGCTCCGAACTTCCCGCGCTGCGTCAGAAACATTTGATCAGCAACACCGCACACCGCAGCGATGGCGTGCACGCGCGGGTGGTTGCCAACGTTGCCCCGGGCGCAGGAGCACGTCCCCTAGAACCATCTCTGGAAGACGCCTACCTGGCCGCACTCGCCGCACGGCGTATGAATCATCAAGCGGGCGCAGCAGCATGACGGCTCTTCGTTCTATCTACGCCGTCGCCTGCGCCGACTTCCTCGAACGCGTCCGCCGCTATAGTTTCCTGGTAACGCTTATTTTTGCAGTGTGTCTGGGCTACGCGACAGCAAAAGGGAAGATCTCGCTGCAGCTCGACGAGTATCGGGGAGTGTATACATCGGCGTGGATTGGAACGCTGGTCGCCCTTGTGACCGCCTGCTTTGTCTCCCTCGTCGGCTTTTACATTGTCAAGAACTCGGTTGAACGCGACCGTTCCACCGGCGTCGGCCAAATCCTGGCGGCCACGCCGCTTTCCAAGCTCGCCTATGCGTTTGGGAAATTCCTTAGCAATTTTGCCGTCCTCACGGCGATGCTCGCGGTGCTGGCCCTCTCCGCATTGGCCATGCAGTTTCTGTTTGCAGAGGATCCGCGAGTCGATCTGTGGGCGCTGCTGGCTCCTTTTCTTCTGATGGCTCTCCCGGTCATGGCGCTTACAGCGGCGATCGCCCTCCTTTTCGAGATGGTGCCCGTGCTGCGTGGTGGCGTGGGAAATGTCGTGTGGTTTTTTGGCTGGACCTTCGGGATTGCGCTTCCCGCCCTGACCGGGCTTCGTTGGCTGGATCCGATCGGAATCTTCACGGTAATGCAGTCGCTCAGCGCGGAGGCCCGGCGCTATGTGCCCGGCTATCACGGCGGGATGGCGTTCCAGATTGACTCTGGGCAGATCCACGTCGCAAAGGACCTGATCTGGCCAGGCATCCCGTGGACTTGGGACGCGATCCTGCTCCGGTTGATGTGGTTCGGCGTTGCTGCGGTTCTAGCGCTTTTCGCTGCGCTTGCGTTCGATCGCTTCGATTCCGCCCGCGCCGGCGCTTCCACCACCCGCAAGCACAAGGGAGAACTGCCCACCGCGCCTGCCGCGGGCGCCGCGGTGTCTGTCGCTCCGCCGGTCACCGCGGCCATCCATCTCACGCCTCTCGCTTCCGGCGCGCAAACGAACGCCTTCGGCCGCCTCTTCGCCGCTGAACTGCGCCTCGCCCTGAAAGGATTCCGATGGTGGTGGTATGCGATTGCTGCCGGACTTCTTGTGGCTCAGATTTTCTCACCGCTCGAAGTGGCGAGGGGACCACTGCTCGCCACCGCTTGGTTTTGGCCCGTTCTCATCTGGTCCGCCATGGGCACACGCGAATCGCGCTTCGGCACGCGGGGGTTGCTTTTTTCTTCTCCGAGGATTCTGCTTCGCCAACTTCCTGCCTGCTACATCGCCGGCTTCGCAGTAGCGGCTCTAACCGGCTCTGTCGTCGCAGTCCGTTTGTTGATCACCGGTCAACGCATTGGCCTGATCGCTTGGCTCGCCGGAGCTTTTTTTCTTCCGTCACTGGCGCTGGCTTCCGGCATCGTCTCCGGCACCGGCAAGATCTTTGAAGCCCTGCTCACCGTTCTTTGGTATGTCGGCCCGATGAATCACACGCCCGGCCTCGATTTCACCGGCGCCGCCAACGGTGCTCTGACGTCTCACTATGCCCTTATTTACTTCGCGATGGGCGCCGCGCTTCTAGCCCTCGCTTTATTGACGCGCTCGCGCCAGCTCCGCTCGAACTAGCAACTTGAAATGAGCGAGTGGAATACTTTGGTTTCACGGCGTGAAAATGAGAAGACAAAAAGCCTCTTCTTCTCCTACCTGAAACCAAGAACTAACAACTAAAAACCTGTTGATACTGTTCACTTCGGTCCCTCTTGCCACCCGCAGGGGGTTCTTCCAGCAGATTCTAATCAATCCCATGAATCTTCAGGCTGACAAGCTTGTCGATGCTCAGGTCCTTCAT
>JBGPIX010000020.1:0-28828 GCA_041485085.1 Candidatus Acidiferrum sp. | reverse complement strand
TCTGATGAAACCTACGTGATGCGTGCTCTGCAGGCCGGTGCTCGCGCCTATCTGCTTAAAGACTCAGCCGCCTCCGATTTAATCAGCGCGATCGAGGCCGTTTCGCAAGGCAAGTCATTCTTTAGCCCTAAAGTGAGCCGAATCTTGGCTGAGGACTATGTCCGTGTTCTCAAACAAAAGGGCGCGGTGGATACCTACGATTTGCTTACGAACCGCGAGCGCGAAATCCTTCAACTTCTGGCCGAAGGGAAGACCAACAAGGACGTAGCAACGGCGCTTAACATCAGCCTCTACACTGTGGAGACCCATCGCAGCCACATCCTTCAGAAGCTAAGCCTGCACAATTCTGCGGAACTCGTGCTCTACGCCGTTCGTAAAGGCATCATCTCCTAGCACTTCCGCGCTTTTCGGCGCCTCTGTGCCCCTATGGCAGGGTACGGCGGCGGTGGTTCCCCTTCCTCCCTTCATAGTCAAATTTCAGCCTCAAAATACCCTATGGCAGGGATAGAGCAATGCCGCTCAAAGTTTTAAAGTTCTCACGCGGTATCCGGCCCTCTCGGAAGCTCTTTTCAGCATATTGAGCTTATGAGTTGCAGGATTTGTAGCTGCGGATCAGCTCCAAGCGTAAGACTTGATGGAGGATAGCGGGATGGTTCGTTACGACGAGACGCATGCAGCGTATGGTTTTGCGGAAACTCCAAGGTCCGAGGACGGAACGCTCGACGTAGCGTTTGCGGGTCGTGCCCAGGAGACGTTGATGCTGAATCTCCCCAAATGCTTGGTGGTGAGTTCAGATCCCGGAGTTCGGCGAGACCTTGCCGAAATTCTGCGCTGCTGTGGGTTGGCGCCCGTTCTAGCATCTTCACTGACAGAGAGCCGCATAGCCCTCACTAGCCCGGAGGTCTGCCTGGTTCTATGCGACGAGTGTGTAGTCGATGGGAATTATCCCGGGCTCCTCGAGATAGTCGAGCAAGTTGACAGAAAACTCCCGGTGATTGTCATCTCCCGAACGGGCGAGTGGCCGGAGTATTTGGCGGCGATCCGCTGCGGGGCCTTCGACTACCTGGCTTACCCGCCTATTCCCGGAGAGTTCAATCGGGTCATCCGGAACGCCCTTCGGGAGCGTGAATGTCGCAAACACTTCGCAACGGTCTGAGTTCCTTATTCAGCCCGCAGAATGGGATAAATCACATGAACAGAAGGACAATAAGCGTGCTTTTGGTTGGTGAAGCTCCAGGAAACTCGCTCGAATTGCTTTTGTGGTTGTACAAACGAGGCTGCCGGTGCCACTTCGCTGCGTCTTTTCGCGACGCTTGCACGCTGATTTCTTCCACTGAGTTAGACCTGGTTCTCACCCAGTACCATTTGCCAGACCGGACATCCTTCTCTTTGTCCGATTGGCTGGTAGGATCACGCGCTTCGCTGTTTTTGGCCACGGAGGTGGAAAGCGGCATCCTCTGGTTGCCAATACTGGAGCGCGGCAAGAGATGTGTAGGCGCACCGATGCTGCGTCCGAGCGGTTTTGCCGAGGCGCTTGAGAGGGCTCTAGGCCCCGCGGTCGTGCCCGACTCTATTTCCTCGGCGCGCATCACTGAGTTTCAGCTTCAAAATACCCTCCCGCAGGGATAGACCTTTCTCCCCTCCCGCTCTAACCTCGCAACTGGAACACGAAAGAGTGCATGTGAGCGCCTCTGCCGACATGCTTCCTGCGGGGCGCGATGGAGCAGAACTGGCGTGCGGACAGGGAAGCTACCGAACTGGAATTACCGGCAGGAACGCACGTCAAAGTAGCACAGGGCGGAAGCTATCTGAACAATTTCCGCTGCTACGTGGGCGAATTTAGGTCGTGGCGGAAAGCTCTCTAGCTCGGAGACGAAAGATGAGAGAAGGATTCCGGCAATTAGAAGAAGAGGCTTACACCGGCTTGGGGCCGCGTAAGGTGTTGATTTTCGATGAAGACACCGAGGAATTGGCCCAATACGCCGAGCCTTTCGAGAATCAGGGCTTCGAGGTTCACAAATGCGCGTCGGTCGAATCGGCCATGCGCTGTGTTGAGAGAGAGGCGTTTGATCTCGCGCTTGTAGACCAAGACTCTCCAGCCTTCGAGGGACGCCGGGTAATACGGCACCTGGTCCGTTACAACTTTCCCGTGCCGCTCATCGTGTTGGCGCGGCCAGGGGACGAGCGGTCTTGTCAGCAGGCCTTGGAACTCGGAGCGACCGAGTACTTGGAAAAACCGGTCTCCAGCGCGGAACTCAATGGAGTCATCAAAAAGTTCCTTGAGAGTTCGCCCGGGGAATGAAGTGGCGAAGGTTCGGGCCCCAATACCAGTCTATTTTGGAAATATTTCGGTAAAGCCGTTGGAACAATACGCAGACAAAAAAGGAAGGTCTCAAATGCTAGCTCCGTACGGGATTGAGCCGAGTGAGAACTGCAAGACTTGTTCTTGGAGAGGCTCAAAGTTTCTTTGCAATGTTTCATTGGCAGGACTCAAATCGTTAGAGGCAGTCAAACAGACGAATTCCTACCCGGCCGGCGCCGTCCTGTTCGTCGAAGATCAAACACCGCGCGGCGTCTTTCTCCTCTGCAAAGGACTCGTGAAATTGACCATGACATCGCCCGAGGGCAATTCAATTATTCTTCGCATTATCGAACCGGGCGAGTTGATCGGCCTGGGGAGTAACATCTCCGGGGCGCTCCATGAGCTCACGGCCGAAACGCTTGAGCCGTCCCAGGTGAACTTCATTAAACGGGATGCCTTCCTGCAGCTTATCCGCGACAATCCTGAATTTGCTGTCAAGGTAACCGAGCAGCTCAGCAGAGATTACCTTGCGGCGTGCGTCCAGATTCGCTCGATCGGGCTTTCCCGTACCGCCCTGGAAAAAACCGCGCGATTCCTCCTGAAATGGGCGGACAAAGGGCGCCAGACGAATGCCGGCATTCGGTTTAACCTGCCCTTTACCCACGAGGAGATTGGGCAGAACGTTGGCGTCACCCGGGAAACGATTACGCGGAGCCTAGCCCAGCTTAAGGAAAAAACACTGATCACCATGAAGGGCCCGACGGTCGTGATCTGCAATAAGCCCGGACTTGAGGCATTAGTCGCGGCTTGAAGTGGAAGTGGTGCCGGGGGCCAGAATCGAACTGGCTACGCCCGCCTTTTCAGGGCGGCGCTCTACCAATGAGCTACCCCGGCATATTGGAGCTTTTCAATTTTAGAGACGATAGCGAGCCCTGTCAATTCGGCTTCCGCGTGAAAACTAGGCAATTGCTTCCAGACCCTCTCAGTCCATCACGCTCCATGCAAGATACGGTTGTGAAATGGATTCGATAATATCGTTGGGGTCCCATTCGGGGCCGGCGCTTTCGCTGTTTACTGGCCTAAATCGAACGGTTACCTTGATGTACGGGCATTCGATATGGACATACGTCTGTTGTGCTCGGAAGGATAGGCCGCCTTCCGTTCTAAAGACCGTGAGCAAATCCTTCCTTCGCATTCCCGGCTCAATCGTGCCTATTTGACGGATAACTTTCGCGATCCACTTCGTACGCTCTTCGTTAAGGGCCGTGGACATTGGCACGGACTCGTCCTGTATCTGCCCCGGGCCCTTTGCCCATTGTGGAAGCAAGCTCGCGTCGGATGGCTCGGTCAGCTTGTCAATCAGACGCCCCGTTCCCGTATCGTAAAGTGAAAACGTTCCCGAATGTTTCTGGATGCCGGAGAAGACAGCTACCTCTTGGCCGTCTTTCCAGAAATGCCATTCAAGAATCGGTGCTTCCGGCTGAATGATTTCTTTGTGACCGCCTTTTCGATAGATTTCCAATTGAACCGACGGTACAGAATTGCCATGCGCCGGATCGCTCATCACGAGACACCCGACCGTCTGTTGATCGTTCGCGACGCGGGCTTCCGAGCAATGCTTCGTATTGGCCATCCATATGAGCTTCCCTTGTTCGGAGCTTACGTAGATATTTCCCTTATCATCAAACTCCGCTTGTTTCGCGTATTCGAACTGCTGCGCGCTCAGCGGTTGCGGTGTTGGTGCGAGTGCCAGGCTGACCAGGAGCGTGGCGAAGACTGATTTGTTCATGGCTGAACCTCTTCTGACCATCCTCAGACATTTGCCCGCAAGCTCCGCGCAAGGCTGGCGACGAAATGCATCATCACGCCGGCGAAGAGCGCGATCAGCCCGAAAAAGCTTAGCCAACTCCGCCCCGCCATACCCAGGGCGGGCTCCGCAACAAACGCGAGCAGCAACGATATAGGGGAAAGAAGAATCAGCAGGGAACCGCTCTGTTGCAGCCTCCTCCGCCACCCAGACGGCTGCACCTGGAGGTAGAGCCCCAGCACAAGATTCACAAGCGCCGATCCCAGCAGATAAATGTGCCGGGAGACGTACATCATCCGCACTTCCGATGAGAGAGTATGTATGTTCGGGTCGTGGTGGGCTAGAACCTGCCCGGTAAGCACAAAAGCGATTACCCCAAGCAGTCCAATAGAGAAGTGTGCGCGGCGCAAATTGACGATTGAGCCTCCGAACCCCGGATTCTACCAAACGACCAACTCGCAGAGGGTGATCCGCAAAACATAGCCAAGCCAAGACTCAGGATCTATTTTCTTGACTGAGAACTGAGAACTAAAAACTTTTTCTATTCCGCGGACTCGTCGTGTTCGCGCATCCAGTTGCGGTTCTTGAGGACTTCGCGCGGCTTGGTGCCGTCCGGCGGCCCAACAATGCCGTCTTTCTCCATCAGGTCGATTAGTCGCGCAGCGCGTCCATAGCCGATGCGCAAGCGGCGCTGCAGCGTGGAAGTGGAAGCGCGGCCCGCGTCGCAAACCACCCGAATCGCGTCCTGGTATAGATCGTCGTCAACATCCTCGCCGCCGTCGGCATCGCCATCCGACGCGCCTTCGGTCTTCCCGTTTTCATCCTTGGGCGCCGCGAGGAGTTCTTCCTGGTACTTCGCCTGCGCCTGTTCGCGCCAGAAATCGCACACGGCCGTAATCTCATCTTCGCTGACCAGCGGGCCATGAATGCGGTGCAGCCGCGCCGAACCTGCCGGCAAATACAGCATGTCGCCTCGGCCTAGCAGCGATTCCGATCCATTCGAATCGAGAATCGTGCGCGAGTCCACCTTGCTGGCCACCCGGAACGAAATGCGCGCCGGGAAGTTCGCCTTGATCAACCCTGTAATCACGTCCACGGAAGGCCGCTGCGTCGCCAGGATCAAATGGATCCCCACCGCCCGCGCCATCTGCGCCAGCCGCGTGATCGACTCTTCCACGTTATTGGTATCCACCATCATCAAGTCGGCCAATTCGTCGATCACGATGATCAGGTAGGGAAGCGGCTTGTGCTCCGTCTCTTCCAAATTGTCGAAGAGCGAGAGCGACTGCTCCTTCTTGAACGTGCGGTTGTACTGGTCGATGTTTCGCACCCCGCGCTGCGCCAGCAGCTTCAAGCGGTTCTCCATCTCCCGCGTGGCATTGCGCAGTACGTTGGAAGCAATCTTCGGGTCCGTCACGACCGGCGCGATCAGGTGAGGAATGTTGTCGTAAAGATTCAGTTCCAGCCGCTTCGGATCGACCAGAACTAGCTTCACTTCCTCGGGACTCGCTTTGTAGAGAATCGACATCAGCAGCGAGTTGATGAACACGCTCTTTCCGGTGCCCGTCGATCCGGCGATCAACAAGTGCGGCATTGCCGACAGGTCCGTGATTCGAATGCGCCCGTGCAGGTCGCGCCCCATCGCCAGCGTCAGCTTACTCGGCGAATTGATGAATTCCGGCGCCTCGATAATGTCCCGCAGCGCGATGGTTTGCCGCTTGTCGTTCGGGACTTCGATGCCAATCGTGGACTTGCCCGGGATGCGCTCGATCAAAATGGATTCCGCCTGCAGCGCCAGGCAAAGATCCTCGGTCAGCCCGGTAATCCGGTTGTACTTGATCCCCGCTTCCGGCTTGAATTCGAATGTCGTAACCACCGGTCCGGGATTGATCTGTGTCACGTGCCCTTGCACGTCAAACTCAAGAAATTTCGCCTCAATCGCGCGTGCCCGGAATTTCAGCTCATCTTCATCCAGCTTCTGGCTGCGCTCGCCCTCGCGCAACAGGGAAGGAGAAGGCAGCTTGTAATTCGGATTGCCCTTCGCAATCTTCGGTTCGCCGGCCTTCTTAGCCGCGGCCTTCTCAGTCTCGCGGTTGAACACGAATACCGGAGCCTTGTGAGGCGTCTCCTTCTTCTTTTCGTCCGCGTCCTCTTCCAGTTCCGTCTTGCCCTTGAAAATATCGCTTTCATCCGCCAGTCGAATCGTCTTGAGCGGCTCATTCAAAATCTCCGCCTTCCCAATCGATTGCGGCGGAACCGGCTTCCTGCCCGACAGTCGCGACTCTTCCACGCGTCGCCGCATCCGCTGTTGTTCGCGTTCTTCGCGCCAGGCGTGCCACCGCGTCTGCGCCTTCTGCAAAATTCCCAGCTTCTCGACCACCCCGATCGGCCCATGCGGGCTGTTCGCCCAGGCATGCGCCCCGGAAAAGGAGAATCTCGTGGTCATGAACAACGCGGTCACCAGCAACGCCACCGCCACAAGATTCGCGCCCCACAGGTTGAACCCCGTGCGCAACCCGCCGGAGATGAGCGTCCCCAGAAATCCGCCCGGCGGTACCGCCCCGCGCACATCCCACACATGCCACAGCGCCAGCAGCGTCGGCAGTGACAGCAGAAGCAAACCGAAGCCCGCTAAGGTCGCAATTTGCGATTCAATCGACCGGCTCCGGAACCACCGCCATCCCAGCACGAGGATCGCGGCCGGCAGCAAAAACGCCCCGAATCCAAAAATCTGAAAAAGGAAGTCGGCACCATATGCCCCAGCCGGCCCAATCCAGTTTCGCGCCGGACTTCCGTCCGGGGTGGCAGCGCTCACATTAAACGCCGCATCCTTCGGAGAATACGAAAGCAGCGCCAGCGCGATCAGCACCGCCAGCGTCATACACAAAAACCCAATCAGCTCATTGAGCCGCTTATTTCCAGTTGGAGTTAGAAAGCGCACAAGTTCTCCTCAGCTTTTTGGGGAAGGCTGAGTGTCGCGGCGGGGGGCTGGCGCTATCGCACTCCCGCTTGGAGGAACGCCCAAACGAGAATCAGCATACCAAACACCAGCCGGTAGACAACAAATACTTTCAACGTGCGTGTTTGCAAATAGCGCAAAAAGAAGGCAATCACAAAATACCCCGCAATGCCCGAAACCGCGATGCTCAGCAGCAGCGTCGAGAGCGGCAGGTCCAGCCCCCCAGCCTTGTGCATCTTGATCAGCTTTGGCAATTCGAAGAGCACAGCACCAGCAATGGCTGGGGCGGACAGGAGGAAAGAAAATCGAGTGGCCGCATCGCGGGTGAATTGCCTTACCAGCCCCGCGGAAATGGTAATTCCCGAACGAGAAACGCCCGGCCACAGAGCGATTGCCTGAGCCGTGCCGATGATCGCGGCGTCACCAAAGTTTGCCTCCTTAAGTTTCCGGGAAAGATTGGTCCGCGAATCGGCCCACCACAGGAAGAAGGCGATGGCGATCATCGAGACAGCGATAATCTTTGGGCCACGGAGGGTGTCTTCTATTTTGTGATGGAAAAGGAAGCCCGCCACTCCAGCCGGGATTGTCCCGACCACCATGTACCAGAACATCCGTTTGTGTTGCGCGGTTTCCTCCGGCGGTGCCGCGGCCGGATATTTCAATCCCAACCCGCACAGAGTAAGTGTCAGCCAGTCCTTGAAGAAATAAAGGAGCAGCGCCGCCAGCGTCCCGGCGTGCAGTGCCACGTCAAATGCCAAGCCGGGGTCGTGCCATCCGAAAAACCAGGGGAATAAGGCCAGATGCGCCGTGCTACTCACCGGTAGAAATTCCGTGACGGCCTGAACGAGTGCAAGAATGATCGCCTGATAAACGGGCATGTTCTCTAAGTTTCCTTTTTCGCAGGCTTCGCTGGCGCGGCGCCCGGCAGGATTTTCCGCATTTCGTACGCGTCGATGCGCCGCAAATAATACCGTTTCAACGTCGCTTCGATACGATAGCCATGCCGCTGCCAGAAGGCAACGCCCGCTTCGTTGTCGGTTGCTGTTTCCAGCAAAACTGTTCGAACGCCGCGCAGCGCCAGGTTCCTCTCGCTCTCCGCCAGCAGCGCCGACCCCACTCCCTGTCGCCGGTGCGATTCCGCCACGTCCAGTGTAATCACATGGGCCAGCGGTGGATTTTCTTCCGTCAAAATAAATCCCACAATCTTTCCGCCATCCTCCGCCACCGTCCCGTCCGCCGACGGCAGCTTCAAAAAATACCGCAGCATGGTTTTGGAATACGCGATCCCGGGAGGAAAGCACCCTTGGTCCAGCTTTAGCAGGGCAACAAAGTCCCCAGGTTCATGGGCGCGCAGCGTCACCGGCATGGCGCGATTGTAGGCTGAACTCTCCCCGCTGAACAGCGCGCCCTGTTCCGATCGACCCTCCCGCCACTCCAAAAAAAGTAGGGGCACCCGCCCGCGGCGGGTACCCCTCTTGGTGTTTCCCTTCGTATTGTCGCTTCTACAATTTGATGGTTACGGTCTTCACTTCCGTGTAGTTCGACAACGCGTATTCGCCCAGTTCGCGCCCGAGCCCGCTCTGCTTGAACCCGCCGAACGGCGCTCCCGCCTCGAACACGTCGTAGCAATTCACCCACACCGTGCCCGCGCGCACGCCGTCCGCGATGGCATGTGCCTTGGTGATGTCCTTGGTCCACACCGCCGCCGCAAGCCCATAGAGCGACTTGTTAGCCCGCTCCACGACCTCGCTCATGTCCTTGAATTTCAAAATGGACATGACCGGCCCGAAGATCTCTTCCTGCGCGATCTTCATATTGTCCTGCACGTCCGCGAACACCGTCGGCTCAATGAAGTACCCCTTGCTGCCCACGCGCCCGCCGCCCGTCAGCATCTTGGCGTGTTCCTTTTTGCCGGACTCAATGTACCCCATCACTTTATTGAACTGGTCCTGATCCACCTGCGGCCCTTGCTCCGTATTCGCGTCGAACGGGTTGCCCACGGTCCGCTTCTTCGCGCGTGCCACGCTTCTCTCCACGAATTCGTCGTAGCATTTCTCTTCGACGAAAAGCCGCGAACCCGCGCAGCAGCACTGTCCCTGATTGAAGAACAGCGCAAAGTGCGCGCCCTCAATCGCCTCATCCATGTCCGCATCCGCGAACACGATGTTCGGGCTCTTCCCACCAAGTTCCAGCGTCACGCGCTTCAAGTTCGTGTCCGCAGCCGCCCGCATAATTAAATGTCCCACTTCCGTCGACCCGGTAAACGCCACCTTATCCACGTCCATGTGCCGCGCGATCGCCGCGCCCGCCGTTGGCCCGTATCCCGGCAGCAAGTTCACTACGCCCTCGGGGAAGCCCGCTTCGAGCATCAATTCGCCTACGCGCAGCGCCGTCAGCGGCGTCTGCTCCGCCGGCTTCATCACCACCGTGCAACCGGTCGCCAGCGCCGGTCCCAATTTCCACGCCTGCATCAACAGCGGAAAATTCCACGGAATAATCTGCCCCACCACTCCCACCGGCTCGTGCTTCGTGTAGCTGAAGTAGCCGCTGCTGACGGGAATCGTCTTGCCCTCATTCTTGTCCGCCCACCCCGCGTAATACCGGTAGCAAGCGATCGTCAGCGGCAGATCCGCCGCCTTCGCGATGGCATACGGCTTGCCATTGTCCAGCGATTCCAGTTGCGCCAGTTCATCCGCATGCTTTTCGATCAGGTCCGCCAGCTTGTTCATCAATACGCCGCGCTGCGCCGCCGCCATCTTGCGCCACGGACCCTTGTCAAACGCCGCCCGCGCCGCCACTACTGCCTTGTCCACATCCGCCGCGTCCGACTCCGCCACCTGCGTAATCACTTCGCCTGTCGACGGATTGATCGTCGGGAAAGTTTTCCCCGATACGCTGTCCACCCACTTCCCATTAATCAGTAGTTTCGTCGGCCCAATCTTGACATTCGATTCCAACACCGCCGCTGCCGTAGCCATAGTTCCTCCTATTGAGCGTTTGCGCGCCCTCTTTGTAGTGGCCGGTCTTTCGCGATTTTTGCGTTCCGGTTCCCACCGGAAACACCGGTGCCTTTTCCCAAAGGTGAGTGCAGGGCAATACCCCTCAAGCCCCGCATGACGCAAAAACGTCCCGCGACGAAGAAGCCTATACCCGCGCCCCGCCGCTGGCAAGCAGGTCTAAGTGCCATCCCGCCGCGACTCGTCTTTACCCCTCGCTCCTAAGGCTGTCGCCCTTGCGGCGAAGCTGGAACGGCTGGAGGGCGCTTCATTCCATAGAGTGCTTGATCGGCTGCCGACAAGAGTTTTTCAATTGACTCGCCGTCGTCAGGGAACACGGCGCTGCCGACAGCCACAGAGATCGGTGGACTCTCTCCATCGGAGGCGACGCGTTCGCGGATTCTTATGCCAATCTGCTGTGCCTGTGCCGAAGGCGTATCAGGAAGCACCACAGCAAACTCGTCGCCCCCGAATCGCGCTGGCGTGTCGACCTGCCGGCAATGGGCTTTCAGAACATCAGCTACCCTGCACAGTGCCCGGCTGCCCACCATGTGACCGTGGGTATCATTGAGCTTCTTCAATCCGTCCAAATCGAGAAGCAAGATAGCAAAGGACCGTCCGGAGCGCCCGTACCGTTTGATTTCCAATTCGACTGCGTCGATAAGCCGCCGATAGTTGGCAAGCCCGGTGAGCGGGTCGGTAACCACCAACTGTTGCACTCGTTCATCCGCGCGCTTGCGCTCGGTAACCTCCGCGGCCAGAGCCAAACTTGTTACCGCGACGATTCCCACGAACGATTGCACCAGTAACAGAGATGTGTTTAGAGCCTCTCTTGAAAACGGGCCAAATCCGTGTAGAGTGCCCCAGATGGCAATGGCCGCCAAAACGCAAGCTGCGGTCGCTGCCTTGCGACGACCAAAGCGGAAACCGGCCCAGATCAAGAATGGAATGCAGAGGTATTCCAACGGGTAATTCTTGACCTCAGCGTGAAAACGTCCCCCGAAGACAATCCACGCCGTGACAAACAGTCCGAGGAACAGGAGAGCGAGCTCAATAATTTGTTCACGGCTCCAATTCAGGCGGGGATTTTCTCTCCAGAGGAGGACTAGGGGAGTCACAAGTAAAGCACCCACCCCGTCGCCTAACCACCATGTCTGCCAGATGGAGCCATACAGCGTCCAGTCAGCAAATCCACCCAATGACAGGGATGTAACACCAACCGTGGCACTGATAGTCGTGCTGACCATCCCTGCCAGGAAGGCAAACTTGAAAATATCCTGCGCCCTTTCAAAGGCCCGCTGCCCACGAGCAAAGCGCATCACCAGGTAGCAGCCCGCCACCCCTTCTAGGGTGTTTCCCGTCGCAATGCCGATTGACGTCAGAACCGAGCCGGCAGTGGTCAAGTTCGCAAAGAATGCGCCCAAGAAAGCACCAGGCCAGACACGAAAGCCGAAAATCAGGAAGGCTGCCAGCGCAATTCCGGTGGGTGCCCACAAAGCCGTGGCGCTTGGGTGAACAAAGGCAAACCTAAGCCCCAGCTTGGCGGCTCCGAAGTAGACCACAGCCAGGAGTGTGACTATGGCCAAATGCTCACGTTTTTTGTCCATTGCCAGGCCCACCCTGAGCGTTCAACCCTTGTCAAAACGGCTCATCCATTCAATTTAGCCACTACAGACCGTTATGAATCAATTGGACCATGAACCAGCTGGACCAAGGTTCAGGACTGCATGACCGGCCGGCCAGTGCGTGCGGTGCCAATCGAATCCGCTACGGAAGCCAACGATTGGATCGCTGGTCTTCTCCCGCCGAGTGACACCTCGCTGCCATTCGACCTCCGTCGGATTGGCAGAGACCAGCCCAACGGGGCGTTGTCCCTCGGTACCATTGCTTCCATGGAACGCAAGGGTAGGCTTCCAATTGCGGGACCTCCCGGCCCGAAGGAGTAGCGTTGCCAGAGACGCCCCCCTTGTGCCGGAAGGAACCTCGTCTTCCAGTGAAGATGTTTGTGAATCTTTATGACCTGGGTCATCCAACCTTCGAACTCGCACCCACCATCGACGTAAGTTGCCACGGTGCCCGCGTTGTCACGAAGAAGATTTGGCAGCCAGATCAACCGATTTCCGTTCGGTCCATCCGTGGCAATCTCTACTCGCATGCCCGCGTCGTATACTGTCAACCCTATGCGGACGATTCTTTTGTAATCGGAATCGAGATGTACTATCCGGCGGGCGACTGGACAAAACCCGGCAGATGACGACACCTTCGATAAGAAAAAAGCTCCATCGGTAAGCTTTTGTAGCGCCGGGCGGAACTTGTCCCGACCCGGTCGGGAGCCCGCCATCCCCGCGGATTTGCTTGAGTCCGCAGATTTCGGCCCATTTCCCTTGTAGGGCTCGCCTTCCGAGGCGAGCCGTCTCTTAAGCCCTGGCGGACGAGACCGGCCTCCCTTACCCGAACTGGATCGAACTTTATCTTCTCGCCTGCCCTAAGAAGCGCAAGAAACTCACCATGAGGTGGGTGGCGTAGCACTAGATTCCGTGGCCGCGCACTCCATCCGCGGGGGTATCTACCCCGACTTCTGTCGGAGCGTTCCTCTTCCTGCTGGAAAGCGTGCTTTTGTAGGGCTCGCCTTCCGAGGCGGGCCGTCTTATCACGCCCGGAACAGGACAACGGTATCCTGCATCGACGAAGCGCTCGCACTCGGTTTCTTCATCGACGACACGAGCGACGACTTAGACCTGTTCCCCGAAGTCAGCGACTCGCCGAACGAGTAGCACATCGCCGGGTATCTCTGACGCCGAACGCCAAAGTCAGAGCGGCGTAACAGTGCACGACTTGCTCGTTGTCTTTATTTGGGCAGTGTGTTTCTTGCACATGTAGTTGCTAATCGTCTTCGCCGGTTGGCCCTTGGATGCGGGTGTAGTCTGACTCACCCTGGCGACGGCTGGCTGATTGCACGGTATTCCGCCGTCGCTCACTTCGCATGTTTCGTTGGACACTGTGGCCCACCTCCTTCGCAGATTCTACCACGCACGAATTCGACACTGGACGAATGTCCAGTAATCATTAAGCGATTCGTACTATTGCCTCTCATGACTATTCCCAAAGAACCTAAACACAAGGCCGGAAGATCGATTCTAAGAAGGAGAGATGGTCATGGAAAAGAAGATGATTCGAGCGGTTCTAACCAGCGCGGTGTTGATGATTCTTTTGTCACTCTCAGCGGTAGCGCTTTTCGCCGAGACGGTCAAGTGCATTCACCACGACTGGGCTAATTGTTGGAGCACTGGACAGTACATCAACGACGACCAAGGGCATCAATTCTTGAAGTACGAGTGCTCATGTGGTGACAAAGTGTATGTAAGGCAGTACTAGACTCGTGAGACTCTCCCTGTCCAAGCGATTGCCCGGGGGAACATGGGGATCTTCTCTATGCCCGCCGGGTGCCCCACCCTCGGATTTTTGAGGGTGGGGATTTTTTCTTAGCAGTTTCCCGTTGACAACTTCGGTCACTACTCTTCTACATTACCCCCGTAAAGTAGTGCGCCTCGCCTTCCGCGAGACTCCCCTTACAACTCAAATCTAACTTTTCAGGAGACTTCCATGTCCACGAACCGCTCCGTTGGCCGCTCTGCCGAGTGCTCCACGAGCCGGCGCGGGCGCAGAGGTTCAGACCTAACGCGAATGCCAATCCAATTCTCTGGCGTCGTTACGCGCGCAGTACCAACACAGACCGCTCATCGCCATCAAACTGCAAAATGCCGTTCGCCTCTGCGCGGATGATGCGCGCAGCCACATTCGTCGGATAGTCACAATTGTCCAGCAAGATCACTTTCGGCGGCTGCCCCAACTTATCAGCCAGAGTTAGAAAGTCATTGTCCGCGGTGACGATTGCGAAGCCATTTTGCCCCGCATAATCCCACACCTGTCGATCGGATGCCCCGCTGCTCATCCCAACGTGCGAGATGTGCGCCGACCCTGGAAAAAGATCCTCAACCAACGGCACTAATTTTCGGGAAAGGTTTTCATCAAAGAGGAGTTTCATTCGCGCTAACGAATGGCCTGCTGATCTTTCAGCGCCGCCGCCCACTGCAAAGCGGCGAGAATGTCTTCTTCAGTAAGCTCAGGATAGTCGCTGATGATCTGCGAGTGCGATGCGCCCGTTCCGAGCCATCTCAGGATGTCCCATACCGTGACCCGCAAGCCACGTATGCACGGCTCTCCGGAACGCAGCCCGGGAGTGATCGAAATTCTCGAAAGCAAGGTGTTCACCGCGTATTCTCCATCCCTGCCCCATTATCGCATGAGGCCCTTACTTCGGATACGGCGCAGCGTTTCCTCATCTTGGTCCAAGTCTTCACCGCTGTAAGCGTGCTCGTAGATGCTCCGTTGCTTCAAGAAGCCATCAAACTGAAACCGGGACAGGCCGAGGAATTGGCTGGCTTGGTAGTGAGATAGCGCGCCGGCACGGTACCCTTCGATGACCAACGCCTCGAGGGCTTCACGTCCTGGATTTTGACGTTCGGCCAGGTCGTCCGGGAGCTTGACGGTTATCTCCATGATCGTAATTATACGCCCCGCCGGGCGCCCCGCCCTCGGGTTTTTGGGGGTGGGGATCTATTCTCCGTAGTTTCTTATTGACGACCAGGTCACTACTCTGTTACATTACCCCAGTAAAGTACTGCGCCTCGCCTTCCGCGAGACTCCCCTAACAACTTAAAACTTCTAATTCAGGAGACTTCCATGTCCACGAACCACTCTATTGGCCGTACTGCGTCCAAATCCAAGAAAAACCGTTCCACCAACTTGTGTGCTTTCACCTTTGCCGATGGCCGCCAGTGCCGCACTCCGCGCTGCTCCGGCCACCCGCACCCTTCGAGGAATTCTGTTTCACTAGGTCCCATGACCGCCCTATAATGGCCTAAGCCATGAAGAACATCACTCTTCCCATCGTCATCGAAGCAGACGCCGATGGCTTCTTCGTCTCCTGCCCACCTCTCCAGGGTTGCTACAGTCAGGGCGAAACATACCAAGAAGCCGTCGACAACATCAAAGACGCCATCAAGCTGCACATCGAGGACCGGCTTGCCGACGGTGAAGAGATCCCCCAGGTTTCCGTCAGCCTTTCTACCGTTGAAATTGCTGTCTGATGCCCAAGCTTCCACGCCTCACCGCCCGCGAAATCTGTTCCGTACTGGAAAAGCTTGGTTTCTCAATTGTGCGACAAAGTGGCAGTCACATGATTTACAAGAATGCCGAAGGCAAACGGGCCACCGTTCCATTTCACGCCGCAAAAGTTCTCCATCCCAAAATCCTGAAAAGCATCATGCGTGATGCTGGCCTGAGTGCCGAAGACCTGGAAAAACTACTCTGACCGGCGCTTAGCAGGGTGTCGCTCCCTTGATTTTTCTTTTAAGCTCCCATTGACAACCAGGTCACTACTCTGGTAAATTACCCAAGTGATGTAGTGCGCCTCGCCTTCCGCGAGACTCCCCTTACAACTCAAATCTGACTTTTCTGGAGACTTCTATGTCCACGAAACACTCCGTTGGCCGTTCTACGGCCACACAGGAAAGAGTCCGTTCTACTGCCACACAAGAAGAAGGTCGCTCTGCGGTCAAACAAAAGAAGGACCGTTCCCCCAACTTGTGTGCTTTCACCTTTGCCGATGGCCGCCAGTGCCGCACTCCGCGCTGCTCCGGCCACCTGCATCTCTGTTACTTCCACGCCCAAAAGGAAGCCCAATCCCTCGCCGCCCAACAAGTCGGTGAGGACATTTCTCGCTTCCTTCCCACAAAACTGCTGACCGCTTGCGATCTCGGCGCCGCCATGTCCCGGCTCTTCTGTGCGGTCGCTCAGGGCCAGGTAAAACCCAAAGTCGCCTCCACACTCGCCTATCTCGCCCAGACCATGCTCCAATCCATCCCTATCGCCCAGCACGAATACATCGAATCCTTCAGCACCAATACTTGGCGCAGCGCCGTCCGTTGCTCCTTCCGCTATGACGACCCTGCCGGCACTCCTGCTCCCCAATCGGAGATCCCGACCTTGTCGGGACCCGCCCCTCAGCCGCCCGCTTCCGCCTCGGCACCAACCTCTGTTCCAGCCTCACCCCCAGCGCCCCAATCCCCCGTGAATTGTCATTCCGCCTGCCCCGATCCAGTCGGGGAGCGCAGCGACGAGCGCCCGACAAGTGGCGCGAGTCCCGAGTCTTATCGGGAGGAACCTGCTGCTGCTGCTTCTTCTTCCAACTCGTCACTCGCCACTCATCACTCGCCGCTTCCTCAACCTGCCCCCTCGCCTCACACTCCTTTGCCCCCCACGAGCACCGAATTCGCTCAGCAACTATTGGCCGGGCTAAATTCATCCCGTTCCGAGATCCCCACCCCGTCGGGATCAGAGATTCCGACCTTGTCGAAATCGGAGATCCCGACCCTGTCGGGACCCGGTCCGGAGCCCGTCTCTTCCGCTACCTCTTCTTCAACCGCACCTACAACGCCCCAACCCCCCGTGAATTGTCATCCCGAGCCCGCCGCGCGGCGGGAGGAACCTGCTTCTTCTTCCTCTTCAAACTCGCCACTCACCACTCGCCACTTCCCCCAGCCACAGTGCCGCTCCCTCCACCGCCTGTGCCACCCGGCCTTGGTGCCCCCGCCAACTGGGAAGTCCTCCTCTCCCATCGCCCAGCTCCAATCCGGCGCAGATTCTCTCGCCTGTGGCAGTCGCGCGAATAACCGGCCAATGCCCGTTGCCTTTCCTTGCCTCCCATTTCAGCTCTTCTTTAACTCCCTTTAAAATCAACACTTCCAAAACTGTATCAAAACAAACAACTTCAACTCTCTTTAGAATCAACACTTTTGAAAAACACGGGGAGGGGTACCCAGTCAGGAATGCGACAAAGGATTCCTGTCCTGAGGAGTACGCGGCGGCGGACGACGAAGGATCTCTCTTTACTCGGGCAGATTAATGTCGGTAGCAGTTTGAGGGGAAGTTGCTGCGGCCTCGCCCGGTCGTGTCACATACACGGCAAGCAACAAGCTCGACCCGAGCAGCACCGCCGCCAGATAGTACGGAGCTCCCGGCAAATGGAATCCATATTGTGGAGAAATCGCCAGCGCGAAAATCTGCGTAAACAGAACCGGTCCCGCCATTCCCGTGATCGCGCGCAACGAATTAATGGCGCCTTGTAATTTGCCTTGCGAAGACGGATCGACATGTCGCGCCATCAGCGACTGAATGGCTGGCGCGGCGATGCCCCACAGCGCAATAAAAGGGACCATCGCCATCAAGATCCACCCGCGCGCTGCGAGCGCAAACCCCGCGAATCCCAGCGTGCCAAACGTTAATCCGGACAGCAGGCTTCGCCGTTCGCCAAAACGTTTCACAATAGGGCCCACCAGCGCACCGGATACAATGGCAGCGCAAACTCCCACCAGCGCCAGCGAGGTACCCACGTCTTTCCGGCTCCACGCATAGCGATACTCGGTGTAATAGGCCCACATGGAGGGAAGCGAGTTGTGCGCCAAATAGTACAGCGTAACCACCGCGGACAGACCTGCAAGTTCCGGATGCGAGCGCAGCAGCTTGAGAGAACCTAAAGGATTAGCCATGTGCCAAGCCGATTTTGCACGCTTCTCCAGCGCCAGCGATTCCGGCAAAACGAAGTAGCCGTAAACTGCATTCGCCAGACTCAGAGCAGCGGCCACCCAGAAAGGAAAACGCAAATTGATGTTGCCCAGCCACCCGCCCACCGCCGGGCCAATCACGAATCCCAGTCCAAACGCCGCGCTGATCATCCCGAACGGCTTGGCGCGCTCTCCCGGCTTGGTGACGTCAGTGACGTACGCAAACGCCGTGGCCACATTGGAAGTCGTGATACCGGAAATGATGCGCCCCAGAAGCAGCCACCGCAGCGACGGGGCCAGGGCCATAATCACGTAGTCGATTCCGAGCCCAAAGCACGAAATCAGAATGACGGGCCGGCGGCCGAAGCGATCCGACCAGGCGCCAAGAATCGGCGAAAAAATAAATTGCATGGTGGCCCAGGCGAGGCCGAATAAGCCGCCGATGCTGGAGGCCCGGACAAAATCGCCGCCTTCGTAGCTGCGGATGAGGTCCGGAAGAACGGGCGCAATAATTCCGAAAGCAAGAAAATCAAACGCCACCATGATGAGAATGAATAGGAATGCTGCCGAACCAACGCTTGGCGCAGGAGTAGTGTTCGGTTCGGCCATCGGCAGCTCAGCCCGTTAAACTTCGAGAATGACCGGAAGAATCAGCGGGCGCTTGGAAGTTTGCTTGCTGATATAGCGCTTCAAGTCCACGCGGATTTTTTCCTTGATGACGCCCCAGTCGGATTTTTCCTCGGCGTTCGATTCCTCAACCGTCTTCATAATCACCAGCCGCGCCCCGGCGATCAATTCCTGCCCGTTGTCGCTCATCAATCCACGGCTCACGATTTCCGGATGCGACTCCATCTTGCCGGTGTGCTTGTCGATCGCGATGATCGGCACCACGATGCCGTCTTCGGAAAGGTGCTTGCGGTCGCGAATCACCACGTCTTCAATTTCTTCCAGGGAACCGGAATCCACGCAAACCCGCCCCGCCGTCACCGGATCAAGCCGCCGCGCTCCATCCTCCGTGAATTCAATCGGCCGCCCGTCTTCGACCAGTAGAATCTCGTTCGAAACGCATCCCAGTTGATGCGCCAGCGCCGCGTGCCGGAACAGATGCCGGTACTCGCCGTGAACGGGAATAAAATATTTCGGCTTCACCAGTTGCAGCAAAAGTTTTTGTTCTTCCTGGCTGGCATGCCCGGAAACGTGGATCGTCCCCGCCGAATTGTCGTAATACACCAGCGCGCGCCGCCGGAACATGTGGTCCAGCATCCGGAAAATAGATTTTTCATTACCAGGAATGATGCGCGCGGAAAGAATCACGCTGTCATTTTCATCCACGGAAACGAAGCGGTGATTGTCCACCGCGATCCGCGATAGCGACGACATCGGCTCCGCCTGGCTGCCGCTCGCCAGAATAACGATCCGCTTCGGATCGAACCCGCGAATATCCTGCGGCCGCACCACCATCCCGTCAGGAATGCGCAGCAGCTCCAACGAGTGCGCAATCTCCACGTTGTCGACCATGCTGCGCCCAACGAACGCCACTTTGCGGTTCACGCGCGAAGCAATGTCGATGATCTGTTGAATGCGATGAATGGATGAAGCGAAGCACGACAAAATCACGCGCCGCGGCGCGGAGCGGCACAATTCCTCGATGCGCGGCACGATGGCGCGCTCCGACGGTGTAAAACCGGGGCGCTCCACGTTTGTCGAATCGCTGAACAGCGCCAAGACGCCATCGTTTCCATATCTGGCGAACGCGTGCAAATCGAACGGCGCGCCCCCCACGGGCGTTTGATCGATTTTGAAATCGCCCGTATGGATCACCACGCCGAGCGGAGTGCGAATCGCCAGCGCCACGCAGTCAACGGTGCTGTGGGTTACGGCGATGAACTCCACTTCGAACGGCCCGATCTCCACGAGGCGGCCAGGAATCACTTCGCGCAGCGTCGTCGAATCCAGCAGGCCTGCTTCATCCAGGCGCTTTTTCACCAGCGCCAGGGTGAAGCGCGTCCCGTACACCGGAACATTTAGATCTTTCAAAATATATGGCAATGCGCCGATGTGATCTTCATGGCCGTGCGTCAGCACGATGGCGCGCACCATCGAGCGGTTTTGTTTCAAATAAGAAATGTCCGGAATGACTAAATCGACGCCGAGTAATTCTGATTCCGGAAACATCATGCCCGCGTCGATGACGATAATCTCGTCACCGAGTCGCAGCGCCATCATGTTCATGCCGAATTCGCCGAGTCCGCCTAGGGGGATGGCTGTGAGGGATTGCGAGGTCTTGCTCAATGAAGCGTCAACTCCGGGACGCAAACGAGAATCGTATCACAGGGAGGTGACTGGTGACTCGTGACTGGTGACTCGTGAAAGCCGGTTGAAGCGAGGTAGGCCCCTCAGTGGTCGTGACCGCTGCTAAAGAGATGAGCGATGGTGACAAGGATTACCGCGCCCAACGTAGCCGCCGCCAGCGAATACAAAAAGCCGCCACCGAAAAATCCAAGTTTCACGAAAACCCACCCACCGATGTAGGAACCGATCAAACCAAGCACGATATCCGCGATGCAGCCGAAGCCCCGGCCACGCGCGATTTTTCCGGCAAGCCAACCGGCGACCAAGCCGAGGAGAAGCCAGGAGATGAAGCCGTGCGATTGGAACCACACTCCAATGGTCTGCTGCGAAAAGATGGTTGCGGCGAACATGAAGCCTCCTCGGGAAGAACGATTGTATCTGAACTTGCGAGCAAGGCAATCCAAGAAGAGCGAGAGAAGAGGAAGAGTCAAAGAGGTCCTTCGATTCGCTATGCTCTCTCCCGCCACGGCGGGCAGGCAGGACTCGCATCCTTATCGGGTGCTAGCTTGGTTGCTGCTGGGTCATGCAGTGGAGCGTGCCGAGTCCGAGGACGAGGTCGCGGCAGGCGATGCCAACGACTTGGCGATCGGGAAATAAACCCGAAAGGGTATTCAGCGCAACGCGATCGTTTGCATCATTAAAAGTGGGAACGATCACAATTTTATTGGCGATGTAAAAATTCGCGTAACTGGCGGGGAGGCGCTGGCCGTCGAAATAAACTGGCGCGGGCATCGGCAATGTTTCCACGCGAAGTGGGCTACCATCCTGATCCTTCATCGTTCGCAATAGAGCAAGATTTTCTTGCAGCGGGACAAAGTTCGCGTCTTGCGGATCTTCCTCGACGATAGTCACGACTGTGGAGGGATTCACGAAACGCGTCAGGTCATCGACGTGGCCGTGGGTGTCGTCGCCGGCGATGCCATTTTTCAGCCAGAGAATATGGGTGACGCCAAAATATTCGCGGAAGACGTCGGCGTAGTCTTCTTTCGTGAAACCGGGATTTCTTTCCTGCACTTTGCTTAGCAGACACTCCTCGGTGGTCAGGAGCGTTCCGCGGCCGTTGACGTCGATGCTGCCGCCTTCCAGAACGACCCGGCGCCCTTTGTGGACCGCTTGCCAAACGCGGCGCTTCAACTTTTGGTTTGCTTTGGCGACGACGGCGGCATCTTTCATGTGATTCGAATATTTTGCCCAGCCGTTGAACAGGAAATGGTTGTAAGCGACTTCGCCGGATTCGTTTCGAACGCAGATGGGGCCGGAGTCGCGCATCCAGCCACGATCCGTAGGGACGCGGAAGAAATCGACGGCAGCGAGATTGGCGCCGGACTTTTTCAGGATGGTTCGAACGCGGGATTCCGATTCACGATTCTCGACCAGGAGATACACGCGCTCGACTTGCGATAAATGGCGGACGATCTCGGCAAACGCCCATGGAATGGTGGCGAACTTTCCGGGCCAGTCGGTTAGCTCGTGCGGCCAGGCGAGCCAAGTGGCTTCGTGGGGTTCCCACTCGGCGGGCATCCGAAAGCCTGCGGAGAAGGGAGTTGGGGAAATTTGTGTTCCTGGCATCAGCGCTGACCTCGACGGCGAAACGATGCACAGACTGAAGTCTGTGCTACCGAAGGCATGCGGAAGCCGAGGGCGTGCGGCGTGCTGAATTGTGGCGATGTCTTCATTGGGAAAAGAATTTAACACAGAGAACACAGAGAACACAGAGAAGAAAAAACAGAATCCAGGAAACCAGCGCACGTCATTCTTTGTCCAGCCAGCGATTCAGGATCGGCTGGTAAGCGTCGATGCGGCGGTCGCGGAGGAAGGGCCAGTTGCGGCGGGTTTCCTCGCTCTTGGCGGGATCGCATTCGACGACGAGAATTTCTTCCTTGTCGTTGGAGGCTTCGGAGATGACCTGGCCGAAGGGATCGGCTACGAAGGAACTGCCCCAGAACTCTAATCCCGGGTCGCCTTTTTCCTGCTTGCCTTCGAAGCCGACGCGATTGATCACAGCGGCATAAATTCCGTTGGCGATGGCGTGGCCGCGCTGGATGGTTTTCCAGGCGTCGAGCTGCGCGGCGCCGAATTGCGCCTTTTCGTGCGGATGCCAGCCGATGCTGGTGGGATAAAAGATTACGTTCGCGCCGCCGAGCGCCGTAATTCGCGAGCCTTCGGGATACCACTGGTCCCAGCAAATCTGTATGCCGATGCGGGCGTACTTGGTATCGAAATTGGGGAAGCCGAGATCACCGGGTGTGAAATAGAATTTTTCGTAGTAGAGAGGATCGTCGGGAATGTGCATCTTGCGGTATTTCCCGAGAAAAGTTCCGTCGGCATCGAGAACGGCGCAGGAGTTGTGATAGACACCGGGAGCGCGACGTTCGAAGAGGGAAACGACGAGAGCGACTTTTTTTTCTTTGGCGACTTGGGCGAGCCTTTCGGTTGTGGGGCCAGGCACTGCTTCCGCGAGATTAAAAAGTTCCGCGTCTTCGGTGCGGCAGAAATATTCGCCGCGAAATAATTCGTGAAGAGAAATGATTTGAGCGCCGCGCGCGGCGGCTTCGCGGATTTTCTCGATCGCCCGCGTCAGGTTTTCCTCGGCGTTCGCCGTGCATTTCATCTGCACAAGCCCGATGGTGAATTTGTCAGCCATGAAAATTAGTTTAGCATGAGCCGGAAAGAAAATATTTGCGCGCGTTTTGTAGTATCTTTTGCACTGCATTTGTAATATCAATCAGCATCATAAAGGCGCGATTTGTTCGCGCTACAGAAAATTATTCATAATTCAGATTTATTTTCGTCGAGGAGATGCGATGGCGAAGCACCGAGAGAAGACTGTGACCGGGAGGGTGCTCCACGATCCAGTGAAGGACAAACTCCGGCCGATGTTTCCGCTGGATTTATCCAAATGCCGCACTGTCGATGAACTGGTGCGCGCCATGGGAGACACGGCGTTTACCGGGCGGCAGATCGGCGATGCCGCCGATGTTTTTGAGCAAATGGCGCGCGACAAGGATTGTTTTGTGGTGATGACGCTCTCTGGCGCGTTGACGGTTGCAAAGATGGGCCTCGTCTTCTGTGACCTGATTGAATCGGGGGTCGTCAAGGCCATCGTCTCGACCGGAGCCCTGATGGCGCACGGACTTGTGGAAGCCACGGGTTACTCTCATTTCCGCTACAACCCGAAGATGGATGACCGGGAACTCTTCCACGCCGGGTACAACCGCGTGTACGACTCGCTGGAACCGGAGACGAATCTCGACCATGTCGAAGAGGTGATGGATCACATTCTCAACGAATGGGAAGCAGAAGACACTGCGTGCAGCTGGAAGATTCATCGGAAGATCGGCGAACATCTGCACAAGACGGCGCCGGGGCGGGGAATTCTGAAATCCGCTTTCGAGCACAACGTCCCGATTTTCGTTCCAGCGTTCAGTGATTCGGAATTGGGCATCGACTTTGCTCTGCACAAGATTGCCCGGCAGAGGGACAAGCGCCCGCTACTGCGCTTCGATCCGTTCATGGATTTTGAAAAGTTTGCCGACACCATGCTGGCCACGCGGCGCATGGGGATTTTGACGATCGGCGGGGGCGTGCCGCGCAATTGGTCGCAACAGTTTGGTGTGTATGCGGAATTGCTGGCGCGGCGCGGGTACAAGAAGCTGCCACTGAAGCGCTACAACTACGGCGTGAGGATTTGCCCGGAGCCGGTACATTGGGGCGGGCTGAGCGGAAGCACGTATACGGAAGCGGTTTCCTGGGGCAAGTTTGTGCCACCGGAAGAGGGCGGACGCTTCGCGGAAGTTTTCGATGATGCGACAGTGGCGCTGCCTTTGATCGTCAGGGCGGTGCTGGAGCGGATTGGATATTTTAAATAGTTGCAGGATAGCGGCAGCCGGACGCGGCGCGAGTGGCTGAACGGCTCAGTGCGTTTTCTTAACACAGAGGACGCAGAGTTCACAGAGAAAGAATGAGAAGAGAGGAAAAAGAACGAGCCTGAAGACCCGCCACTACACTTAGTCGTCTTCGCCGATGAGGATGGCGGCGCCGAGGACGGTGGTCCACAGGCCGCGCTTGTCGCCGACGGCGGATTGGGTGACGTTCATGGTGCGGACGATCTTATTGGAGATGCGGTAGACCTCTTTTTTTTCGTCGAAGGACAAATCCGGATCGAATTCCACGTTTAAAGTGGTCGCGAGCATTTCCGCGGCGAGTTCTTCGGCGTATTCGCCGGCGACTTCTTCGGTTTCACCGAAAGAGTGATGCTCGGACAAATATCCATACATGGATTTGTCGCTGGGCAGCGCCAAACCGATGCTGGCGGCGATGAGGCGATGCGCTTCCTTGGTGGAATTTTCGCTGATGACGGTGAAGGCGACCTGGCCGGGTTTGATGTGCTTCAATCCTTCGCTGCGGGAAATCAATTTGCAGTTGGGAGGAAAAATCGAGGAGACGCGGACGATGTTGCAAGCCGCGATGCCTGCGTTTCGCAGGGCGAGCTCAAAGCTCGAAAGCCTTTCACGATGTTTACCGACGCCTTTGGTGAGGAAGATTTTCTTAGCAACGAACGCCATGGTGCCGGTTTGCCGTGCCTCCGTGAGTTGAGTGCGAAAAAATTTCCCGCTGTGGAAAAGTAACAAGAAGGTATTGCAGTGTCAACGCAAATCCGAGGCTGAGCGCGACAAGAGCGGCGGCAATATGAATGCGGGATGACAATTCGGATGGAACGGAAGGATCAGTCGCCCGCGACGTGATGCAGCAACTTGCCAAGAGGCTTACAGAGCGCCAGGATTTTTCCGAGGTCGTCCGCGGTGAAGTCGAGACCCGCGTTGGCCGGTTTTGCGCCCTTGCGGCTGACTTGTATGACGCCAATGACCTTGCCATCCATCAGAATCGGAGCGCTGATCATCTTCTGAATCGCTTCGGCAGATTCTCCGGTGATTTTCACGCCTTCGAAAACGGTGGCATGGCGGGCGGTGGCAAAACTATTTTCGATCTCGGGCCGGCTGTCGCGAGCGGTGCGCGCGGCGAGGGCTGAATTGCTGGACAGTGGAATGAATCCGACCTTCTTCAAGGCTTCCGGCACTAGAAAGTGCAGGTGGCGCCAGCGGTTGGAAACCGCGAGGATGGCCACTTCATCCGTCCTGACACCGAGGTTCTTGGCGATCTTCTCCGCCACAGAAGCAAGAGAAACCTGCGAAACGGCTCCTTGTTCCACGTCGAGGGCGTTGGCAATGCGTTCCATCTCCGAGACCAGGCTCAATGTTGTGCTCATAGTATGTAGTTGTGTATTGGGGCTGAGGCCGGGAGAGGTGTGGGCCTAGCGAATTCCATCCGTCAGTGCCTATTTTCCGTCAGTACCGCCGCTGCCGCAAGAAGATTTCGAAATGTTTGTGCTCGCAAAACGAACACTCCAACTTGCATACACGGAATCATGTGCCTATACTGTTTCCGCCACGGATTCTTAATGCTCCTGACGAGTCGTGCAGTGTGATCCGGCTGGGACTTTCGCGGCGGAGAGGGCATGTCTTCGAAGACAACCCGGTCTAGAGCGGTTTTTCTTCCTCACATCGCCGATTATTTTTTGAATCCGACATTCTCCCGCCGGAAAAGGCGGTGCCGCGGATGAGCGCCACCGCTAGTCTTCCACTGGCCCAGCTGCGCTTCTGGGAAACGACCATTGGGAAAAAAGCCATCATGGCAGTGACAGGAGCAATCCTGTTCGGGTTTGTGGTTGCGCATCTAATCGGGAATCTGCAAATCTACCTGTCGCCGGAAAGGATCAATCACTACTCGGAAGCGCTGCGCAGTATGCCGCCGCTGCTGTGGGGCGCGCGGATCACGCTGCTGATATCGGTGTGCCTGCATATCTGGGCTTCGTTCGCGCTATGGCGGCTGCAGCGCGCCGCGCGACCGATTCCCTACGTGAAAAAGAGCAACGAACATTCCACGTATGCTTCGCGCACGATGATGTGGAGCGGGCCGATCGTGCTGGCTTTCGTGATTTTCCACTTGCTGCACTTTACGTTTGGCGTGGTTCATCCCGGCGGTCCGTTCGACAAGCACAACGTGTACAACAATGTGGTTACCGGGTTTCAGGTCTGGCCCGTTTCGCTGTTCTACATCGTCGCGATGATCATGTTGTGCTACCACCTGTATCACGGCCTATGGAGCATGTTTCAGTCGCTGGGCTTCAGCCATCCGGTGTACACGCCATGGCTGCAGCGGCTGGCCAAAGTTGCGGCGATCCTGATTGCCGTTGGCAATATCTCGATTCCGGTCGCGGTGCTGGCCGGCTATATCAAGCCGGTATGAGGAGGGGCTGACAGATGGAACTGCTTTCCAACGCCCCCACCGGGCCGATCGAAAAATCGTGGGAAACGCATAAGTTTGGCCTGAAGCTGGTCAATCCGGCAAACAAACGCAAATACAAGATTATCGTGGTGGGCTCAGGCCTTGCGGGCGGAGCGGCTGCGGCAAGCCTCGGAGAACTGGGCTACGACGTGCACTGTTTCTGCTTCCAGGATTCACCGCGGCGGGCGCATTCCATCGCCGCGCAGGGGGGCATCAACGCCGCGAAGAACTATCACAATGACGGCGACAGCGTGTACCGATTGTTCTACGACACGGTGAAAGGCGGGGACTTCCGGGCACGCGAAGCCAACGTCTACCGTCTTGCGCAAGTGAGCGTAAACATCATCGACCAGTGCGTGGCGCAGGGCGTGCCGTTCGCAAGAGAGTACGGCGGGCTGCTGGACAATCGCTCGTTCGGCGGAGCGCAGGTTTCGCGGACCTTCTACGCCCGCGGCCAGACGGGGCAGCAGCTTCTGCTCGGCGCGTATCAAGCGCTGGAGCGGCAGATTGGGCTGGGCGCGGTGAAGATGTATCCGCGCACGGAAATGCTCGACGTGATC
This sequence comes from Candidatus Acidiferrum sp., assembly GCA_041485085.1. GTDB lineage: Bacteria > Acidobacteriota > Terriglobia > Acidiferrales > UBA7541 > Acidiferrum. The sequence continues at coordinate 1,882 of JBGPIX010000020.1, read as the reverse complement.
GTAATTGACGGAAAAGCGCGCGGGATCGTCACGCGGAGTCTTTACGACGGCAAGCTGGAGACGCACTTCGGCGACGCGGTGGTTCTTGCCACCGGCGGTTACGGCAACGTCTTCTATCTTTCCACGAACGCCAAGGGTTGCAACGCTACGGCGATCTGGCGCGCGTATAAACGCGGGGCGCTGTTTGCAAATCCGTGCTATACGCAGATTCACCCCACTTGCATTCCGGTGGCAGGCGAATATCAGTCCAAGCTGACGCTGATGTCCGAGTCGCTGCGCAATGACGGCCGCATTTGGGTTCCCAAGCAGGGCGGCGACAAGCGCAACCCGGCTTCGATTCCCGAAGGGGAGCGCGACTATTATCTGGAAAGGCGCTATCCGAGCTTCGGCAACCTGGTTCCGCGGGACATCGCTTCCCGCGCCGCGAAGGCGGAATGCGATGCGGGACGCGGCGTGGGTGGAACGGGGCTGGGCGTCTATCTCGATTTTTCGGATTGCATCAAGCGACTGGGCGCGCACAAGATTGCCGAGCGGTACGGCAACCTTTTTGAGATGTACGAGCGCATCACGGGCGAAAACCCGTACGAAGTGCCAATGCGCATCTATCCCGCGTCGCACTACACCATGGGCGGACTCTGGGTGGATTACAACCTGATGTCCACGATCCCCGGGCTGTTCGTGCTGGGCGAGGCGAATTTCTCCGATCACGGAGCGAACCGGCTGGGCGCGAGCGCGCTGATGCAAGGGCTGGCCGACGGCTATTTCGTCATTCCGTACACCATCGGGAACTACCTGGCGAACACCAAGTCGGAAAAGTATTCCGAAGATGCTGCTGCGGCAAAAGAGGCGGTGGCCAACGTTACCGCCATCACCAAGAAGCTTCTCAGCGCAAATGGCAAGCGAACGGTGGACTCTTACCATCGCGAACTGGGCAAGATCGTGTGGGAATATTGCGGCATGGCGCGCAACGCGGCCGGTTTGACGAAGGCCGCCGGCATGATCGCGGAGCTGCGCGAGGATTTCTGGAAGAATGTGCGCGTGCTCGGCTCCAACGAGGAGTTCAACCAATCGCTCGAGAAAGCCGGGCGCGTGGCCGATTTCTTCGAGCTCGGCGAATTGATGTGCATCGATGCGCTGAACCGCAACGAATCCTGCGGCGGGCATTTCCGCGAGGAATATCAGACGCCCGAAGGCGAAGCGTTGCGCGACGATGCCAACTATTCCTACGTGGCGGCGTGGGGATTCCAGGGCGAAGGACGCCCGGCTTCGCTGACCAAGGAACCTCTCGCATTCAACTACGTGAAGCCCTCGCAGCGGAGCTACAAGTGAAATGAAACTGACACTTCACGTCTGGCGGCAGAAAAATGCGCAGGACCGGGGGCGCATGGTTCGCTATGAGGTTCCCGGCGTGGACCAGCACATGTCGTTTCTCGAAATGCTGGACGTGCTGAACGAGCGGCTGATCGAGAAGGGCGACGATCCGATCGCTTTCGATCACGATTGCCGCGAAGGCATCTGCGGCACATGCGGCATGATGATCAACGGTAAGGCGCACGGCGGGTTCAAGGGCACCACCGTTTGCCAGTTGCACCTGCGCCACTTTAAGGACGGCGACGAAATCTACCTCGAGCCGTGGCGCGCCGCGGCGTTTCCGGTCATCAAAGACCTGGCGGTGAATCGGTCGGCCTTCGACCGCATCATCGCCGCCGGCGGATTCATTTCCGTGCCCACCGGCAGCGCGCCCGATGGCAACGCCATTCCCATTCGCAAACAGGACGCGGACCTGGCGATGGACGCGGCCGCGTGCATCGGCTGCGGAGCGTGCGTGGCGGCGTGCCCGAACAGCGCCGCGGCGTTGTTCGTGGGCGCGAAGATTTCGCAC
>JBGPIX010000019.1:0-29478 GCA_041485085.1 Candidatus Acidiferrum sp. | reverse complement strand
TCTCCACGTCGCCGCGCTGCTGGATCATGGTGAGTAAAATGTCGTCGCGCTCGTAGAGCAGGGGCACTTTGTCGCGCACCTTCTCGAGCTGCAACGCGACGACGTTCGCGTTCGCTTGTGCTGGCATCTGTTGTTCTCCTTATAAGTGCTGCGTTCCGGGATGCCGCACCTTCGCGGCGCGGAATCGCGCGGGCGTCTCTTGAGAAGGCGCCGAAAAATCGCTTGTTCGATGTAGCTCACCCCTTCAGGGGTGAGGCTTCTTCGCCGCGCGTAGCGAGGGTGTCGGCGAAACAATTGCGGTCGTATCGGAAATCCCTCAGGCCTGAAGGCCTGAGCTACAGCTCGAGGATTTGTTCGTCGCTGAGCTTGCGGTAGTCAACGCGGCGAGCATCGTGCCGCGGCGCGTTGCGATTCGGGTCTTGACTGCGATCTCGCCCTGAACTTGGTGACGAACCCACCGCCAAGGGTGCGCTTCGTGACTCCGGGCTGGTCGGCGCTAGTTCCCTTCTTGCGGATGCCGCATCGGCTCTTGCGTTCTTGCTTCGGTGCGCTGTCAAAGCCGTTTGCGTCCAGTCGTTCAGGACACGCTTTGCTGCAACGGGCACGAGTTGTTGCGCGCGCTCGCCAATCAGCCGCACGACTTGTCCGCGAGTTTCTTCATCCAGCCGACGGCCTGAAAGAATCTGCGCAACCTGTTCGCCAAGCTGACGGTCACCTTTCAGTGCCGCTTCAACGTCTTGGCGAATCGCTTGGCTCAATCTTGACTGTAGGGACGAGCCCGCCGCGGCGGGCACCCCTATACCGGAAGCGTTTGATACGCGCGATGCGTTCGGTAAAGCCTGCGCCAGGGTCCGCTCGATGGCACCGCCGACGCTGCGTTCCAGGTCTTCGTTCGCGGATTTTTCAAAGGAAGCATACGCCGCCACCCGTGCGTCGTGTTCGCCGGCCGATGATTGCAGCGTTGTCCCAACCGATTGGGGACGAGCGCTGGAGGCGCCCTGCTTGTCGCTGTAGCTCACCCCTTCGGGGGTGAGGTTTTTTCGATCCGCCGCTACAGGTCCGGCGCGCGACGGAGAATCCTCAGGCCTGAAGGCCTGATCTACAGTATTTTCGCCTGTGCCCTTGCCCGATTCTTCCAGCGCTCGCAGCCCAGCGAAAACCATTTCGCGAAACGCCGCAGGATTTTCGCGCAGCATCGTTTGCGCGAGCTGGGCGCGGGATGCGCTCACTTCCTGCACGGACTTCCCGGCCACGCCGAAATAAGATCGATCGATGTCATCGAGTACTCGTGCGCGTTCCGCCGAGGCGCGCGCTTCGGTGACGCCGCCGGGATACAGTTCTTTCAACGCACGGGCATCCTCGGGATTCGCAAACGCCGCGCGATACGCCGCCGCCTCCGATTTCGCCTGTTGCACGCCATTCCAAAGCTCCCGTGCTTCTTCTCCCGCCCAGGGATCCTTCATTTGTGCCGCAAGCCACGGCGGCGGCTCTGTCGTCGCCGAGTTTGGAGCAGACGAAGTAGCGCTGGCTTCTAGCCGGCGGTTTTCGTTTTGCGCCGTTGCGCTGGAACTCGCCGGCAAGGATGCCGGCGCTGCCCGTGGAGATTCTTGCGCGCTCGTTGCCAGTTGCTCACTCGATGCCTGTGCATCTTGGGTTTCCGGCTCGATCTCTAGGATCTGCTCATCCGTTAAAGCGAAGAGATCGTGCAGCGACGAATGCCCATTCGGGGGAGACGCGGCATCTTGTGGAATTTGTTGTCCGGCTGGCATCAAGATTTTCCTTTTGCGCTGGGTTGCGGCTGCGTGGGCATTTGGGCCAGCGCTGCTTGACTCATCGCGCGGAGGTGCGCTTCGGCGTGGGCGCGAACGTTTGCGAACCCCGCGGGATTCGTCATGTGCGCGGATTGGCCCGCTTCGGAGTTGGCCCAGCGCTTGCACTCCTCGAATTCCACGGCGTGATCGTCAAGCAGTTGATCGACGGGCACCGAGGGCAGTACCAGATTTGGTGACTCCGAGAAGCTCGGGGCCGGCTGGTGACTTGTGACCCCGACATGGTCGGGGCGGGCCGGTGACTCGGGTTCGTCACTCGAAACTCGAAAATCGAAATTTGAGCCGGACCCAAAAGGCGACTCGCCTCGCTCCGGCGGCGGGTTTCGAGTTGCGGATTTCGAGTTTCGAGTTTCGATGGGTAACACAATCGGCGCGCTAGCCAAGAGCTGCTGAATTTCGCGCAACTGTTTGTTGCGGGAATCTTCGCCTGGGATGACCATTTCAGTAAGGCCAAGAACATTTTTGATGTAGCCAAGGTTCGCGGGCTCGGTAAGCGCGCGCTGGATTATGGGGTCGTTGATGCCGAACAGTTGCTGCAACACCCCGCGCTGCTGCGACTTGAGACGCGGAAATGTTTCGTCGGCTTCGGGATGCACGCAAATGTTACCTTTCAAATCCGCGGTGCGAATGGAGCGCGCGTCGAGCACGCCGTCGGGACCAAGCAGCGGAATCTCCACGTCTTCGGGGCGATTCTTGCGGAACGAATCCACCGCCAGCAGCAACACGTCCGCATAAAACTGTTTGGTACGCCGCCAAACCATGCCCAGGCGCCCCATGGCCTGGTCGCGAGCCATCGCATAACCGGAGGCCGTCTTCACGTCTTCCATGTTTCCGCCAAAGATCGCGGGAAACATGCCGGTGAGGAATTGCGCGACCGGGCCGATCAAATCCTGCTGGTGGCGAATCATGTCCGGAGGAACTTGCGCCGGTGCCGGCTGGAAAAATCCCGCCGCCAGCGGCTGGCCCGGGCGCGCCCGCGCCGGAAAATGTGCGGCCGGTTCGGCCACTTGATTCGCCAGCGCATCAAAATCCAATACTTGCGGATCGGCGTAGATCGGCGGGATGCCGTACTCGTACGTCTCCGCTTGCATGTTGGAGAGAACGTTGTAGCGCTCCTGCACTTGCACCAGTGAATCGCCGACGCTGGGGCGGTTCTGCCCGTCACCGGGCAGCGCATGCAGCACGCGCCAGTGGTCGTCCATCGATTCGCTGCGCGATTCGCAGTAGACGTCGCCGGCAAACGCAACGTAGCAGCCATCCGGAAACATGGCGAGCAGTTCACTGCGGACGCTTTCGTCTTCAATCGCGTAGAACGCCCACGGGCGCAGCCAGGTACGATCAAACGTGATCAGGTTCATCAGCGCGTCGCCGGGATGAATCGACGGCAAGCCCTGCTCAACGCTCAGGCGCGACACGCGCGCATAAACATCCTCCGAGCCTTGCGACGCCGCGGACTCAATCTTGTTGGCCGCGAGCGGGTAAGCTGCTTTCAATTTCGCGCGATGCACTTCCGCCTGCCATTGCAGGTACGGATATTCGTGCATCTCATTCGCCCACACGGGCGTGTTCAGCTCGAGACCCCCGGCGATGGAAATAACTTCCTGGCCGTTCGGAGCGCGGTGGGTCCCGACGACGCGTGGCACCGTGACGCGAGTGGCTTTGCGCAGATTTGTTTCCGTCAGTTCCGCGCCGCATGCGGGGCAGTGGGTTGCCTGTAAGGGCGCGGCATGCTGCGCCTCTATAACCGAGGAGTCCTCGGCTTCCTCCGTATTTCCAGTTTCGATTTTCGATTGTCCAGTTTCTTTTTCGCACTGCGGGCAAATGTAGACATCTTCGCCGAGGGGGATTTCCAGTGCTTCGAGCAAATGTTCTTCGTGGAAGCCAAAGCGCTGGCCATCGGCGACATAACGCACGTACGCGCCAAGTTTTCCATCGGTCCAGAGAAAATAGCCGATCGACGTCAGCAACTGCTCGACGTGATTGTTTTGCTCGACCAACTGGGCCACGTCGCTTGCCGCGCGCGCCGCGGCAATGTCTTGCAGCGATTGCGAAGACTGCGGGTAGAACCGCACGCTCGGGACATCCTGCGAAAGCACCGCGATGAACGACAGCCCGAACCCTTGATAAAAATTTGTGACGAACTGGTAGCGCGGCATCTCTTCGAGTTCGCGGTCATCGCTGGACCGGTTCTCGAACGGCAAATGCCAGTTCATATCGTTGGGATTCCACCAGGCGTATTGCAAACCCTGCCAAAAGAGCCGCGCCTGGCGAATGCGGCGTATTTCATGGCGCCGCGCGACCACGCCTTCCTGGCGGTATTGCCGCACCAGTTCACGCAGCGCGTTCACCAGTTCCGGCTTCACCTCGTCGAGCCGCTCGTTGTTCGGCCCGGGATCGACCGACTCCGGCGTCGCGGTCATACCTACGGAAGGGCTTGACCCGTTATCCGAAACTCGAAAATCGAAATTCGGAGTCGCCTCGGACGAATTTCGAGTTTCGTATTTCGAGTTTTCACTGGCATTGCCGTCCGCCGGCGCAATCGCGCCGGGAACACCCATCCAAGATTCAGCTGTGTGGTACCGGTCCATTCGGCCTCTCAGATAAACCTTCGTCAAAATTCGCGGACGCCTCGCGGTTGGCGCCGTTCTCGCGCCAGGCCTGGACCTGGTGCCAGGAGCGCTTCCTCAGCCGCGGCCCGACGCAGGCGGGCGGCTTGGGCGCTTCGGGAAATTCCACGGGGGGAAACCCCGCCGTGCCGAGCAACGAATTCATCAGCGCGCGGTTCTCGGCCCGCAGGCGCGACACTTCTTCTTCCAGCAACCGCACGTAGTTCGACCGCCAGAGTTGTTTCAGTTTTTCCAACATGAGTTCGGGCACACCACGGCCACGCCTAAATACTTCCGCAATCAGAGTGCGATGAAATCAGCCGGCTTCCGAGGAAGCCATTACGTCCGGGACGGGGCCTGCGAGCCGCTTTTCACAATATTGATGACGAATACCGCGGCGCTAAAGACAAAAATCACCGCGAGCCAAAAGAACTCTGGGCCGAAATACATCGCCGCCATTTTCGAGACCAGCGTCTGTTCCCAGGCCATGAACACACGCACCATGTCGAAGACCGCAACCATCGTCACAGAAAAATGGATGCGGTTCAGCGATTCCTCAAAGACCAGATCGTGCGCATCCATCAGGAACTTGTAGAGCAACGCAAAAATCCCAAATGGCACGGCCGCGACCAGCCACAGGATGCCGTAGGGAAGAAAATGCATCTGGCCAAACATCGGCACTGGAATCGGGTAAGACGGCACATTCAGAATGACGGAGATGATCCCGCCGCCGGCAAAAAATCCCGCACCAATTCCGAAGAGCTTCACCGGAGATTTTGGCCAGCCCATATTCTTCGGACTGGCGTCAGGAACGTGCTCCGGAGTTATCTTCGCGCTTGGCACAAGCGGCAACAACGGCACTTCCCGTTCCCCTTGCACATACGACCAAATCACATTGCCGAGGAACACGGCTTCGCCGAGAAGCGTGATCCAGAAGAGCAAGCCGCTTGGAAGATCCGACTTCGTCTGCGGGAGCACGACCTGCAGCGCGCCAAAGAGCAAGAGCGTCAGGCAGCCACCGGCGTGCCACAATCCGACGCGCCGATCGAGATCGCGATGAATAAACCGTGGCACCACGCGATACTGCGCGTAGAAAAAAGCAACAATCCAGATGGCGGTAAAAGAATACGACGCCAGGTCGCGCGCACGGAAGTACGCGCCTTCCATCGAGCCAACGTGGCTCGCAATGTAGATGGCGGAACCGCCCCAGCCCACAATGCACAAAAGAACGATGAATCGGAAGAGCTTCTCCGGGAAACTTTTCTGCTCCCAAAGTGGCTTCTCCACCGGATCGTCCTCCTGCTTTTACCGTAACACCTCCGATGTTTCCTTTGAGCGGCACACGCGCTTTCTGACTCCAATTCACTACCTTGACCGTCTGGGCAACTTGGCGGGCCGAAAAAACTTTTTTGCTTCGGCTTCAAGCCGCTGGTAATGAATCGCGCGCGAAGTTTGATCCGTCGCCGTCACTTGGCGCGCAATCTGTTCGCCCAGAGGCATGCCGGTCACAAAATGCGGCGTGTGCGCTGACGAATTATAGGGCGGGGACTGCCCCGCCCTGGCCGGCGCAAAGGCCGGCCCAACACCGGCGAGTCTTCCGCCGGAGACCAATCCATAGCGCGCCGCGTCGGCGGAATCATCGCCTTCGATCTTGCGAATATCTTCGTGGCGGCGATCGTCGCGCACCAGCTGCGGGATCCGTTCGATCAGCTCCGCGCAATTTTCGGTGATGAGCCAGGCATTCGATTCGAGCAACTGGTACATCAGTTGCCAGCCGCCGATGCGGTCGTCGTCGGCCGGCGATGGCCGCGGCAAGCCGTTGGCGACCAGCACGTCGCCGAGCTGCTCGGCAATCGAGGCTTCCGAAGTGCGGTGGGCGAATGCATCAGGCGAAAGAAAGACTTCGCTGATGCCCTCGCGTCCGCTGCGCTCCGCAATGGCCTGCCCCAGCATCCGCGGCGAAAGGCCGTTCTGTACGAACTCGCGATAGGTGACGATGCGTGACGCATTGCTGTAGCTCACCCCTTCAGGGGTGAGGCTTTTCCGATCCATCGCTGCCTGTGCATTTGACGAAGAAAACCCCTCAGGCCTCCCGACCCGGTCGGGATAAATTCCGGCCTGAGCTACAGTTCCCGGCATTGCGCAATGCCAGTACACCGCGCTGGGATGCTGAAAACCCCAGTCGATCGAAATCCACCGCGGCCACCACGGCTCAAGCCGGACGTCTTCCGGCCGCACGGTGTGTCGCCCGATATCGAAGATATCGAAGTATTGGCCCGCAAAAACATTCCAATCGCCGTCGAGAAACGCGCGCCGCAAATGCTCCGGAAGCGCTTCGAGCGTGCGCCGGTATTCGACGTCGTTGGCGTAAATCGGATTGTCGTCGAGGCGCGCGCGGATGAAATCGTAGTCTTGCGCCCGGTACAAATCCCGCCGGTCGAAGCCCGATGGCGGAACATGATCCACCCACAGCGCTTTCACCCAGGCGTGGCCTATATTCCCCGGGTTCGTCGCGCCCGCCATGCAAGGCACGATTCGCTTCCCCGCGTTTTTCCCATCCGAGTAGACCGTCACCGGGCAGCGATTGCGCGAGGTAAGGAACTGCCACTGCTTGAACGTAAAGTGCGTGAGCTCGTCAATGCCGATGAACAAAAACTCCGCGCCTTGATACTGGTAAACGTCGCTCTCATTGCGGCAGTAGCCGAAGCGCGTGGTAGAGCCGTTCTTCCAGGTAACGACGTGCTTCGACGCGTTGTAGCTCTCGTACATCGAGCGCGGCACATCCCGCCGGAATTGCGACAGCAGCGACGATTCCAACTCGGGAAAGGTGCGCCGCAGCAGCAGCGTATCGCAGCCTGCAACTTCACGTGCCTGACCGATTGCTTCCCAAAGGAGCGCGGTTGTTTTTCCGGGGCCTGCTGCGCCTCCAAAAAGCCGATACTTCGCTTTTGATTCGTGAAATTCCTTTTGCCGGTCGAACGCCTGATAACTATCGCTGAAGGCCTGCGGGCTCTTCCCTCTTGTCCCTAAATCGAACATTCTTGGAACGAGCCCCATCCTCGCGCTACTGTGCGCGCAGTTTCTTTCCCACGTAAAAAGCAGCACCGCCCCCGATCAAGGCAACAGCAGCGGGCCAGTGATGCAGACTCAACACCACTCCTGCCACCACGGCCGCCACGCCGGCGATTTGAGAGACTTCCCCGATGAAATTCAGTTTTGTGTTCGCCATCCGTTCTCCTTCGCGGCATCTCCATACCGCGTTTCTTCAATCTCTGTTTGGCCTAGGCATATCAAAAATAATCTGCTGCGGCTCGTCGGCCAGCGCGGCGGCGCCCTTGTAGCGCATCTCGGTCACCTTCTCGACGGCGCGCTGTCTTACTTTATCGTCCTTGGAGTTGAGCAACTCTTGCCAAGAGATGAACAAATCCGTCCGGCGATGAATCTCTTCGACGAATTCTCCGGGATGCAGCGGGAGCGGAAACTCCCCGCCGGGAATTTCTTTCCTCTCTGAGTTGTGATCCTGTGGTTTTTCGGCCCCTGAGTGCAGATGTCCATTCGGATGGGGCGGCGCCACCTCAGCGTACGCTACGCAGTCCGTGCCGGGCGCGAGAGTGCGGCTTGCGTCCATTGCGGCGGAGGCTCTGCGAGCGTCGTCAGACGCAGCTTGTTCCCGCGGCACCGGGATCCCGCCCCGTTCCGAGGAGGCCAGGGCATGGCCGTTCACGCGGCCGTGCGGTCCGGCATGTCCGTTGGGTTTCTGTTGATTCTTTCGGTTTGACACGGCAAGACCTCAAGCGGCGAGCGGGTAGCGCTCCCGTGCCCACGAAATGACGCGATCCGCGGAAATGTCCGCAAACTCGCACACGAGATGGAGATGTTCGGCTTCCTTGAAATTATCCGCGCGCAAGTATTGCCGCGCCCGCGAGGACTCGAACGGCTCCGACCCGCTCTCGTCACTATTCGCCGCCGTCTCCGCGTCCTCAAACGCCTGGGCAAGCACGGCACGCCAAAGACTGCGTTCTGGGTCGCTCATGAATCCTCCAGCATTGCGTGGATCTCAGCCTCCGCAACTGTTGTGCGATGCGGCCGCCGGCTCATGATGGATCGCGCTAAGTATTGGCCGGCGGCTTCTTGCTGTCCTTCTCGCTTGAGCGGCCCGGCACTCCAGCTCGCTCGGGAAAACCATTGACCCACAGCCCCAGAATCACTCCACTTACCGTGCTCTCATGCGAGCGGCAAAATCGTGAGCCCGTCGGCGCCCTGCGAGTACAGCGGGCCCATGCATGCTTGCAAATTCTGGAGCGGACGTAAGCCAGACAACGAGGCATGGAAACTCCGAAAGCCATCAACGAAACGCGAAAATCCAAAATCGAAGGCTGCATCCGAGAAAGAAATAGCGCCACAGACCGCGGTGCGGAGCAGCAGTGTTCTAGCTGGCGAGATCCACGGTCGCGGTCACTGCGTTTGTGACCGTGGTGGCGAGCAGCCGCGCGAACCTTGCGGCCACGCTGGGGAATTCCCCTCGAGCGACATTCCCGGCATTGACGGTGGAGATGGCCGCGCCTTCGTTCACGTAGTCGGTGTCCACGTCGGTGTCGGAAGTTTGCAGCTGTAGCGCGATCACTCCCGGAGCGCCGCTGAACGCGCAGCGAAATGCCACCTTGATGGGCTCGCCTCCCGGACGCTGCACCAGCGCCACGCGTTGCGTCTTCGTTCCGCTGCTGAGGTTGCCATCACCGGTGGCCCAAACGTTCTGCACAGCGCCGGCGTCGATAGAGTTGGGTGGAAACGTGTTGGCATAGGCTGGCATGGTTGCTCCTTGGATAACACACCTGGTTGCGACAACGCTTACCCCGGGAGGGCAAGCCTGCTTAAGTGATACGGATTGAGCGAAATTCTTGACCGGATTGGACTTAATACATTCCGCCGGACTGTCGGGGTGGCTGCGAGACTGCGGAATCAGCTCTAAAAAGCAAAACGCCCCGATCAGGTCGGGGCACACTTGTCTACGAGAACAAGCGTATCACAGATTAAAGATTTGTCAAGAGCGATTTTCATTTTCCTCGAAGATTTTTTAATTCTCACGTTTTCAATCACTTGGAGCGGCCTTATTTTCATATCGCAAGCGGTGCTAGACTCTTCGAAAAGGAGTTTTCCGATGACTTCTCATAAGTCATTTGTTCGCTATCTCTTGCCGCTGCTGCCGGTAACGTTGATCCTTGCCGGCCCTTCTGTTGCTACTGCGTGCCCGGAAGACCGCTCCGCTCAACAAACTGCGAAACCGCTGGAATCGGCCGCCGCCGAAATGAGCAGGAAGGAAACCGTCGCGTCGGCCTTTCTGCGCGGCCTGCAATACCAGGAATACGAAGTGCGTTCCGCCGCCGAAGTCATGCCGGTGGAGAAATACGGTTACCGCCCCGCCGAAGGCAAGTTCAAAAATGAAAAACCGCAATTCGGCCCTGCCGAAGTTCGCACCTTTGCCGAACAGGTAAAGCATGTGGCTTGCTCGAATTTTGCGTTCGCCGCCGAACTCGATGGCCAGAAACCGCCCGAGGCCTGCGACAAGGGCGGCCCCAACCCCGCGAAAACCAAGAAAGAACTGCTGATCTATTTGCGCGACTCGTTCGCTGCAATCCGCAAATCGCTCGGCGCCATCAGTACAAAGAACATGTTCGACCCCATCGAAGGACCCTACGCCGGCCCGAACACCCGGCTCGGCCTCGCTACCGTCATCGTCTGGCACAATGCCGACCACTCCGGCCAAATGGTTCTCTACCTGCGCGAAAACAATATCGTCCCGCCCGCCAGCCGCCCCAATCCACCGGAACTGCGCGACAGCTACTGACGCCAGCCGCTTTGTGAACTTGTACAGTTTCGTACAAGTTTATAGTATTGTACAGAAACGTACAACTCTTAACTCTTGCACATTGTCGTACAATCTTGTATCCTTGGCCAAGGTGACGCATGCCTTTGACAACCCACGCCGTGTTGATTGCGGACATCATGGAATCGCGCTCGCGAAAAGATCTCCGCGCGTTGCTGGGAAAGAAGCTCGCCGCCATTTCCCGGCGCCAGTTGCGGCGGAAGTTGATCCAACTGCCGTACGCCGTTACTGCCGGCGATGAATTCCAAACTGTAACCCGCAATCTGCCGTCGATTCCTGCGATCATCCAGGAGTTGCGCGCCGAACTCCGCCCTCTTTCCCTACGGATTGGCGTGGGATTCGGGGCGGTTTCCGGCCGGATTCAGCCGCCTGTGAACCGCTTGGGAGGCCAAGCTTTTCAATTCGCGCGTAAGGCCATCGAAGGCGTCAAGCGCGGCAATCTCTTGAAGTTTGAGGTCCTGACCGCCTTTGTTTCTCGCCACCAGGACTTCGACAAAACGATCAATCTAATTTACGGACTCCACGACACTCTGGTGCTTAAGATCACCGCAAGGCAGTGGGAGACCATCTCGGAATTTCTCGACAAGCCGACTCTGGAACAAACCGCGAAGCGCCTCAAGCTCGACAATTCCACCGTTTCCAGAAATCTCAAACGGGGGTATTATTGGCAATTGTCGGAAACAGTAAAGATGGCCGGATCGTTAATCCAGCAAACTTTTTGCTAGTTGCACACAATCGTACAAGAAAGGACACTTGTACAAAACCATGCAACTCATCTTTCGCGCCTTTCTGGCCATCTACCTGGCTCATCTGCTCACTGATTTCGTTTTCCAGACCCAGCGCCTTGTGGAGCGGAAGCGCCGCGGCAAGGCCGCTGCCTACGGGCTACACGGCATCATCCACTATCTGTCCGCCATTGCCGTTAGCAGCTTTGTCTTGCGCGGGTCATTTTTCTCTCTGCGCACTCACCTGGTAATCGCTGCGCTAACCGCCATGCATCTATTGATCGATCTCGCCAAAATAAAACTGGCCGCGAGCTATCCTGCGTGCGACGGGTCCACCGCTTACGTGAGCGATCAGCTCCTCCATTTAATGACCGTCAGCTTCGCGGCCTGCCTGCTATCACCGGGAGCGCCGTTCCACGAACTCACGATTGTGTTGCAAAATGCCCGGGCCATCCCGAACCGTTTTCTGGCGGTGCCGGTGATCTACGTTGCAGTGGTTTTTGGCGGCGGGTATCTGATCCGATTGCTGGTTCGTTCTCTCGCGGAAGGCGTGAAGAGTCATTCCCCGGAAAAGGCAAATGAACAATTGCAAAACGCCGGACTGTATATCGGATGGCTGGAGCGGTTTCTGGTCGTGACCGCGCTACTGGTGCAATCGCCGGTGACGGTCGGCCTGATTCTCACGGCAAAATCCATCGCGCGCTATCCCGAGTTCAAATCGGAACGCTTTGCGGAGTATTTTTTGATTGGAACGCTTTTGAGCATTTCCATGGCGCTCCTTGGCGGGGCGGTATTAGCGAAGCTCATTTTTGGCCATGTCCATGTCGCTGGCTAAGAGGTGCGGTGATACTCCCTCCTCCAGAGTCAGCCCACCCTCTGTTAAACTCTGGCCATGACCCCTTACGGAGCTTCTCCGCGCCTGGCAAATATCAGGCTGCATCCCATCAAGTCGCTCGATCCCGTGTCTGTGAAGGAAGCGCGCATCGGTCCGGGCGGGGGGCTCGAGCACGATCGCGCCTGGGCGCTCTATTCCGTTGACGGGCAGTGGGTGAATGGCAAACGCACCGCGGCGGTGCATTTGATCCGCGCAGTTTTCGCGCCGGATCTAAGCTCGGCAACGCTTTCGGTTCCAGGCGATAAGCGTAAAATTCAAACGAAGACCTTTGCTTTTCCGGACGATATCGCAGGCGCTTCCAAATGGTTTTCCAACTATTTCGAGCAACCCATCACCGTGCGCCATTCTCCCGAAGGCTTTCCCGATGACTCTATCGCTAACGGCCCAACCATTATTTCCACCGCCAGCTTGCTAGTTGTCTGCGATCTGTTTAATGGCTTGGACCTCGACGACGCGCGCCAGCGCTTCCGCACCACACTCGAAATCGACGGCGTCCACGCGTTCTGGGAGGATCAACTCTTCGGTCAGGAAGAGCGCAGCTCCGTGCGCTTCCGCATCGGCGAAGTGAATTTCGAAGGCAGCAATCCCTGCGCCCGCTGCCCTGTTCCTCCGCGAGACCCGCGGACTGGCGAAATTATCCCCGGTTTCCAGAAAACCTTCAGCGATTACCGCCGCTCGCACATCCCCGCGTGGTGCCCCGAAGCCCGCTTCGACCACTACTACCGACTGGCCACCAACACGCGCGTTGCTCCCAGCGAATCAGGTAGAATCCTCCGCGTGGGCGATTCGCTCGTTCTTTCGTGATTCCATCTTCGTCTTGAGGGCAAACAATGGCTGCAGAGCAACCCGGCGCCGCGACTCAGCGAGACTCTCACTCCAAGGCCGCCGACTACGCCTTGGGTTCCACCGACCATGAGCGACAACGCCTGATGCGCCAGGGCGCCATCCTGCGCGGATTCCTCGCCAGCGCCTTTCGCGGCGCAGGCATCGGTCCGGGTATGCGCGTCCTCGATCTCGGCTGCGGCGTCGGTGACGTGGCGATGCTTGCCGCCGATCTGGTTGGGCCCACCGGCTCAGTAACGGGCATCGATCGCGACGCGGCCAGTGTGGCCTGGGCGAACAAACGCGTCGCTGACGCCGGCTACAAGAACATCCATTTTCAGGTCGCGGAATTTCACGAGTTCGCAGACTCTGCACCGTTCGATGCGCTGGTCGGCCGCTTCATCTTGATGTATCTGCCCGATCCCGCCGCTATCCTTCGCCACCTCTCGCAACAGCTTCGCCCCGGCGCGGCCATTGCGTTCATGGAGCCGGATTTCACCGTACAGTCCCGCGTCTTCCCCGATTTGCCCCAGTTCAAAAATGGCTGGCTCTGGATCAGCGAAGTTCTGCGCCGCAGCGGCGCGCGCATTGACATGGGAATGCAGCTGTACGCGACTTACCGCCAAGCAGGTTTTGTGAATACCACCACGGAAGTTTCGCACCTGAGCGGGTGCGGATTGACCCGCGATATGGCCGACTACTTTGTTGACACGCTCCGCAGCGTTCTGCCGAAAATCATCGAGTATGGCATCGCCACGCACGACGAAGTCCAGATTGACACGCTGGCCGATCGCATGGTGGCATCCGGTACAGACACCAATCCGCAATGGGTCGGCTCACGTTACATTTCCGCTTGGGCGCAGAAGCCGTAGCATCCCGCGAATATGACCTCTCGCAAAGAGCCCGCTGAAAGTGCGCCATCGCTCCGCAAACTGCGGCGGTGGTTCCGGCGCAGCTTCCTGAGGCAACCGTGGATGATGGAAGAGTTTGCCAGCCCGCTCTTACAAGAGAGCCTCCTGCTGGACAAAGCGCGCTGCGATGCGTATCGCGAGGCCATTCATCGCACCGTGAAGCCCGGCGACGTGGTTGTGGATCTCGGCGCCGGCACCGGCCTGCTTTCCTTCTTTGCGGTGCAAGCCGGCGCGCGCCATGTTTACGCCATCGAAATGAGCGACATCGCCGATGCCGCCGCCGAATTGATCGCCGCCAACGGCTTTCAAGACCGCATCACGCTGATTCGCAAAAACTCAAAAAAAGTCCGCCTGCCGGAGCGCTGCGACGTCCTGGTCACCGAAACGCTCAGCGCTTTCTGCTTCGACACCGAAAACATCATCGAGTTTGTCGCCGACGTCCGCGAGCGATTCCTCAAGCCCGACGCACGCATCATCCCGGAGTCCGCCGACACTTTTCTAATGCCGTTTTCTTCGGATGCTTTCGGCGCAGGCCGACTCCCGCCCCGCTACTACGATCTCGATTTCAAGCCCTTCCGCAAACGGCTCTTCAAGTCCTACAGTCTCGTTCCTGCCTCGGGCAGGCCCTTCTCCGCGCTCAGCCAGCCCGCGCTCAGTTATCAAATCGATTTTCGCAAGGACACCGAAAATCCCGGAAAGACCTTCGCCCCGTTTCGCACTACCACCGACGGCCGCCTCGATGGCTTCCTCGGCTGGTTTGAGGCCCGCCTCTGCGAAGGTGTCACCCTCAGCAATTCACCGTACTTGCCGCTCTCGCACTGGTGGCAGCTCTATCTCCCCATCCTTGAGCAGCCCCACTATCAAGCCGGCCAAACCATCCTCCTCTATCTCGACCCCAACATCGTCGCCGGCGAAGCCCAATGGAAATACGCACTGCAATCAGCAAACCCTGAATTTCTCGAATCGATCGCGCCGAAGTAGCCGTACTATTCGGCAACTCACACTTCTCTGTTCAAATCTTCATGCGCCGTTTGTAAAATATTTTCGTGGCGGGAACATCCCGCGGCTAAGGAATTCCTTGCCGCACCGATTGCGAATCTGTTCCGTCCAGTTCACCCAGCTGTGCTCGCTCAAGCCGAGAAAATGCCGCGCATTTTCATACGGCGCGAGCCCCAGATAGTAGAGCCGGAACAGCACCATGCGCGACGCCCAGTCCGGCCCGTCCAGCGCCGACTTCCCCGCCAGCGCGAAGTCCGCCACCCATTCATTCAGACGTGGACGAAAATCCGGCCGCCAGAGAAATTTCCCGGTGTCTTTCCAGTTCAGCGCGGAAATGCCTCGTTTGGTCTCCAGCACTTCGCGCGCCCCCCGGTACACTTCCCAGCACACATCAAACGCCAGTTCCGGTTTGACGCTCATCGCCCCTCCGTTGCCGCTACATCGGCGACCTGTTGTCGATCCTCGCCACGGTTCTGACATTCAGTCGCGGTGATTAGTTTTAAGTTTTCAGTTGTTAGTCAAGAACAGGCGACCGGCGCTGCAAGCCTTCGGGAAAACGCTGCTGTTCTTCCCCCGCCGATATTTCCTTCAACTAACAACTAAATACCAAGAACTAAAAACTCTTCCGCGATTCAGCAAGCCACCTGTTGAAGCGGCTCCTGCCTCTCACCGCCTCGCACACGCGCAGCCACAGACTTCCGGCGAACCGCGCGCTTGATCTGGTATTCCCAGACCGTTCCGAAGTCCTCGCCACGCAGCGCCCTTCCCGCCGCACGCTGCCGCTTTTCCACCGCGTATCCGCCGTACTCCGGCTTGCGCAAATGCCGCAACTGCGCCGAAATGCTCGCCGGCGGGTAATGTGTCAGCTTCGACAGTTCGTCCAGCGTCAACCACGTCTCGCATTGCCGCGCGCTCAGCATCACGTCGCACAAAACATCCCGTTGCCGCCGCCGCGCGATCTGAATGAGTTCCCTTCTCTGAGTCCTTCGCATCTTCGCCTCCGTTTCCGCCGATTTCACTCCTCGGCTGGAAACTCTTCCGTGCCGCCGCGCATTGCGCCGTCGCGTTCTTCGTCTTCTGCCTCGTCCGGAGTCCACGCCGTGCGGTCCGGATCTTCGTAATCGCCCGCGCAAGCGCTGCAAGCGCGCATCTCTCTCGCCCCGCCATTGTCAGAAATGGAGTAAACTGCGTCCCGCGCTTCGTGCCCCGCGGCCGCCGCCGGATCCGGCCGCCAGACTTTTCCACACTTTTCCACAGACGCTTACCCCATCGTTCATCTTGACTGTACTTAATTAAGTGTTAACGTACGCCGGTTGCTTCCCAGGAGGCCCTCGTGAACCACTACAAGACCCAACCTCCGTGGGAGTTCCTGCTCTCCGCTTCGCGCAACTCGCTGCAGAGCTACGAACTCTCGCGTCTCAGCCATGCCGCCAATCTTCGCAAGGAGATCGGCGCTCTTCTCGACCTGTGGATGGAGGAAAATTCCGCCGCCATGCTGGCGCGCTGGTTGATGGAACAGCGGGAGCGCCCGCAGCAAGTGCAGGAAGACGCTCTCGCTGCTGAACCGCTCCCGAAAAATGGGCGCACTGCGTCCGATAATTTTTTCCCGGATCGTTCGGCCGCGCCACCGGCAAACCGAGGCCCCGCGTGAGGTGAAGGCTATCTGCCGGTACTTAATTCGTGTTTTGCTGCCAGGTCGGGCCCCCGAGAACCCACGGTCGCCCGCCTCTGGAGATGTGCCCGGCATCGCGCGAACTGACCGAATGAACTCTCCCGCCCCAGCGTCCCCGCGGCACGCCTCGCACAATCGTCTTTGCCCCGTTCCTTCAACGTCCATCGCAGCCATCGTGTCCATGCGCCTCACCTCAGACTTACGTCTTGGCTGCTTTATATTTATTAGAGGACTCTAATTCGAGAAAACGGCGGGGCCAGTTTGACGGTAAATCTGGACACACCTCGAGTTGTCGGGAAAAATTGCGAGAATGGGGTGACTAAATACTAGCGGGCAGACGGAGTAGCAACAGCGGGCGCTATTTCGAGAAGTTGCTCTTTGCGGTAAACGAGGGAGTTGATGTCGTACGTCGCTAGCTCGAAGCCATGGCCGTGCGTGATGGCGTCCGTCGGGCAGGCTTCGACGCAGTACCCGCAGAAAATACACCGAGAATAATCAATATTGTAGACGCCGGCGTAGCGCTCGCCCGCGGAGATGCGGTTCACATCCGTGTTTTCAGCGGCTTCGATATAAATGCAATTCGCTGGACAGGCGGCGGCGCAAAGAAAGCACCCAACACACTTTTCCAATCCGCTTTCATCGCGGTGCAGAACGTGAATCCCACGGTAGCGCGGCTGGAAATGTACCGGCTCGTACGGATAGTTTTCCGTAACCGTCTTACGAAACATATTTCGAAAGGTCACGCTGAACCCCTTCACCAGCGCGCCAAACGTTTCGCCCACTTCGCGGATGATCGATGCCATAAGCTACGAGTCTAGCAAACAGGTAAGGGGTCGGCAAATACTGCGGCGAATGCGGTTCCCCCTGAAGCTCATGCTTTCAGCGCCCGAATGATCTGTTTTCCGTGGAAGCGCCCATTTTCGATGAAAATTTCTCCGGTGTGCCGCCCACCGATGACCACCCCAGCCAAATGGATCCCCGGCACATTGCTCTCCAGCGTGTTCGGATCCAGCGCTGGTCTTCGGCTCTCTGGATCCAGCTTCACTCCGAGGCCCTCGATAAACGAATAGTCCGGGTGGTACCCGGTGAGCGCGAATACCTGCTTCGCTGGGACTCTTTTTCTGTGAGCATGCTGCTCAATCACCACTTCGTCTCTGGTAATTTCCTCTACCCGCGCGTGGAGTAGTGCCTGAATCTGTCCCGCCTTGATGCGATTTTCGATATCCGGCCGAACCCAGTATTTGATCGACGCACCCAGATCCTTCCCGCGGTGCACAAGGGTAACCCGCGCTCCATTTCGATATAGATCGAGCGCCGCCTCTGCCGAGGAATTTTTCCCGCCGATCACCACCACGTCCTGATTCCAATATTCGTGCGGCTCCGAGTAGTAATGCGATACATGTGGAAGATCTTCTCCCGGCACGCCCAGCAAGTTCGGCAAATCGTAATAGCCCGTCGCTACGGCAATCTTTTTGGCCACGTATCTCTGCTCTGCCCCCTGCTCTGTTGCCGTAACTACCGTAAAGCTTCCACTATGGCCGCCGACCCGCAGCACTCTTTCGTACAAACGCAATTCAAGCGCATAGTGCTCCGCTGCCTTCCGGTAGTACTTCAGCGCCTCGACGCGAGATGGCTTTTCCGCCGCACAAACCAGCGGCAAATCACCAATCTCGAGCAGCTCCGGCGTAGTGAAAAACACCATGTTCACCGGATAATGAAAAATCGAATTGCACAGGCAAGCTTTGTCGATGACCAGTGGCCGCATTCCGGCGCGCTTGGCCTCAATAGCCGTCGCCAGGCCCGTCGGCCCCGCTCCGATGCAGATTATGTCGTAAGTTTCCATAAGAATTTCAGTTTGCCGGGAGTCTTTGGGAATTGCAAACTACCGCTACCCTACTGCAACGGAGGCAGATCGAGGATTTCAGTGAGCTCCCGCCGGAACGATTCGAGCTCTTTCAATCTGTCCGGCGTCGCTTCCACTTCCTGTTTCTTCCAAACAAACACTTCGCCTAAGCCCCGCTTTAGCTTCACGCTGAGATTCCCGTCAACAACAAACGACGGAGGTGCTAGCAGCTTGAGGCCGTCGTTCGGCACCGGCGCAAGCAAGGCCGCGCAATTCCCCTTCCTCATGCTGAGCGCACTCTCGTATGGCGGAATCGCAATGGGACGAAAACCGGCCGCCAGCAGCCGCTCAATCACCTGCATTTGCTGTGGACTGAGTTCAACCATGGATTGTAGGGGCGGGACTTGCTTGCCCTGAGTTTTTTCGAAGGGCCCCGCCCTTCGCGCGAACCCTAAGCGGCTGTCGAATCGGCTTCAGAAGACGAACCTTCGAGCTGCGTCAGAATTTCGCGCAGCGTCAATATCAGCTCATCGCGCGAAACATGGCTCTTCTTAAACTGAATCCGGAACTTGAACGTCTCCGCCGGCGGCTCGAATTGAAAGATGAATGGCTGTGGCCGCTGCGGTCCCGCATGCTCTTCGCGGCGTTCGCGCCGCGCCTCATCGCGCGTCAACCCCCCTTGCATGATGCGGTGGAACATCTCGATCATTCGTTTTTCGGTGGGTTGCCGCGCAATCTGCAGCAGCAGTGACTTCGAGAGAATTCCATGCTCGACGCACTTCTTCCTCAACGACTCGGGAATATTGCGCAGTGACAAAGTCTCGGTCACCGAGGATCGCGCCCGCCCAATCTTTCTGGCGACGTCCTCATGCGTGTACTCAAACTGGGTGCTCAGGCGGTGCAATCCATCCGCTTCTTCAAATGGCGTCAGGTCTTTCCGCTGAATGTTTTCGATCAGCCCGATTTCTAGCGTCTCCGCGTCGTCGGCGGTCTTTTCGATGCAAGGCACTTCGCGCAACCCCGCCGCCCGCGACGCGTGGTAGCGCCGCTCACCCGAGATAATGTGGAAGCAGTCCTCCCGCGGGACATAGCGCACCAGCAACGGCTCCAGCACGCCCTTTTCCCGGATAGACTCCGTCAACTCGCGCAGGTCGCCCAGCGCCTTGCGCGGCTGGTCGGGATTCGGGCGGATCTGGTCCACGCGTATCATGCGCCCCACCGCCGCACCGCTGTAACTTGTCAGTGATTCTACGTAATGTGCGTCATGCCGCATCTTCAGCGTGACGGGTAACCCGAGCCTCTTCGACACGTTGGATAACCTCCCCTGCGAGTTTCTTGTACTCGACCGCACCGGGTGATTTCGGTGCATACGTCAAAATCGTTTCCTTGTACGCCGGGCTCTCTTCCAGCCGAACATTCTTGGTGATTTTCGTCTTGAACAGCACTTCGCCAAACACCGAGCGGATCTGTCCGTGCGTGTCCTTCGAAATATTTGTGCGCTTGTCAAAGAGCGTGATCACCACTCCCAGCACTTTCAGTCCCGGGTTAGGACGCGCGCGGATTCGCTCGTAAGTCTCCAGCAAATCGTCCGTTCCCTCGATCGCGAAATATGCCGCTTGGATGGGCACGAGCAAATGTGTCGAAGCCACCAGCGCATTCACCGTCAAAATCCCTAGAGACGGCGGGGTATCGAGCACCACGTAGTCATAATCTTTCAGCACCGGAGTCAGCGCATCCTTCAATTTGAACGGCGCGTCGAACTGTCCGGCGAGCACCTGCTCCAGTTTTGCAAGCGCCAGCCGGCCGGGCCCGAGAAACAAGTTCGGATCTTTGGTCGGCTTGATCACCGCGGCCATCGTCACGCGACTGTCGCTCAACACGTCGAACATCGTGGTGGAAATCTCGCCTGAAGAATAAAAAGCGATCGTCGAATTGGCCTGTGGATCCAGATCGATCAGCAGCGTGCGCTTACCGCGATGCGCGAGCGCTGCGGACAAATTGATTGCTGTCGTCGTTTTTCCGACGCCGCCCTTTTGATTCGCAATCGTGATGATGGCAGTCATTTATTCCTGCCTCCGACCGCGCGCCAAAAATCGGGCCGCAGCGATCCGGCAACTGGGTTCCTATATATGGGTGCTGCCTTCAGAAAACCCCCAAGGCCTAGGCTAACTCTACGTTTGCGGGCTATTCATTGGCAAGAGAAAAGTGCACCGATCGGCCACAATCGCAGTGGAAAACGGCAGGCGGGGTACAGCACAGTGGAGGCGTGTTGCTGGGCGAGTCCTAGAAATCGAGGCCCCAAAAATCGGGCGATGGTTCCTGCAGTTCCAGGCCGAGTTCCCATCCCGCGCGGCCTTCGTGTCCTCGCCATATTAATATCGCTTCGCAAGAAATCTGGTTGATAAGATTCACGAGCCGCAACTTCTGACCCACGGCAAAACCTTGGGGAACCACGGCAAGGCAGCCTTTTGCGCCAATATCGACGGTGTAGCCCTCCGCGCGCAAGCTTCGCCCCGCATCGGACCACTCGACCGCCACCGCTACGCGTGAATTCAGCCGCGCACTGCTGCGAACGTCCCCCATCCGTGTTTCAAAGCCAGAATCCTTCAAGAGCGCCACGCTCGTCTCCTCAGTCCCAGGGTTCCAGGACGTCGCTCCTGCAGGGCTCACTTTCGTCTGTAGCAAGTAGAATTGCTTGTGTGGGCCCCACAAATTCACCAAGATCATCACACTACGGGTGTTTCTACACCCGGTCAATGGAACTTAATCCCCAGTACGCTCCAGTGGTTACTCCGAAGAATGGTTTGTCCCGATTTGGCACTCATCTGCTCTTAGGGGTCTTTGGAAATGGAAGTACTAGATTGAGTCTTCCCAATGCCATTTATTAGTTCCAGAGTCCTTGCTCCGTACAAATCTTAACCTGCGCCATCGTCCCTCCTTGGCGCGAGGGGGGCACCCATGGAAGTGCGTGAATCCGAGCGGCGCAACTCTCACCGCCTGCAATTCAAAACCGCCATGCGCGTGCGCGTCTGGAAATCAGGCCAGGTCGAGCGGAGAGAGGAATCGGAAAATCTCTCGGAAAGAGGCGCCTTTTTCACCACGGACGCCCCCCTGGCTATCGGTTCGGCGGTCGAGATCCTTCTCAAAATGCCGGAAGAAATCACCGGAAAACCGGCTACCGAGTGGCGATGCACCGGCCACGTCGTGCGTCTCCAGCCGCTTGATCTCTTACGGGGCAAGCTAGGCGTAGGCGTTCAGTTCGATTGCTACGAAATTTTGCGCTCAAAAACGAATATCCCCCCTTGAGACAAGTCAAAGCGGCAGGCGGAGCGAGGCGTTGTCACGCAACCACCCACTTCTATCTGACCCGCCGCTCGGAAACGTCCCAGGCGGCCACGGGTACTCCGTGAGGCCTCACGGCAGGTGATCGTACGGAACAGGAGAACTGCATGCAAAGGCGCGCCCTTGTTGTAGATGACGAACCAGTTGTTTGCCAGCTGATTGGAAAAATACTGAATTCAGCTGGCATAGAAGCCTTAACGCTCACCAGAAGCACGGAAGCTCCCGAAATTCTCGAGGAAGGAATATTTGACGTTGTGTTCTTGGATTTGCACATGCCTTCTCCCGATGGTATCGACCTTGCCAGGCAGATGCGCAGCTCGCGATTCAATCGCTCGACTCCCATTATTATGATCAGCGATGACCAGCGTCCCAGCGCCCTCGCCGTTGGTTTTGCGGCTGGCGCAAGCTTCTTCTTGTACAAACCCATCGACAAGGATCGCCTCCTGAAACTTGTTCGGGCCACTCAAGGCATCATGGGACATGAGCGGCGCCGTACCCGTCGCGTCCCTATCCAATCCAAAATCCGACTCTTGATTGGCGACGAAGAACTGGAAGGCGAAACGATTGA
This sequence comes from Candidatus Acidiferrum sp., assembly GCA_041485085.1. Taxonomy (GTDB): domain Bacteria; phylum Acidobacteriota; class Terriglobia; order Acidiferrales; family UBA7541; genus Acidiferrum. The sequence continues at coordinate 7,382 of JBGPIX010000019.1, read as the reverse complement.
CGTCAGTATGACCGGCCTTCTGGTCCGGACTCCGCGCATCGCTCCAGTGGGCTCAGCCCTGCGCTTGAGCTTGCAGCTGTCTCAACGAATGAGGCCCATCGTGGCTGACGGTTCCGTGGTTCGGGTTCAGGGCGGGAATCAGATGGGCATTCACCTCGACCATCTGACTCTTCCAGAAAGCGAAAGATTGCAGGAATTTCTTTTGCACTCGATTCCCAACGAATAGTCTTTCTTCTTTCTTGCCTGCCGTTCTTACCTCTCTTCACTCCCCCGTCCTGCCTGTTTGCTCCTTTTCTTCGCCCCGCTTACACTCGTTTCTCTGATATTTTCGCCCATGATTGGACTCCACACACTTCGCGCCGAATTTCGCCCCACCCTGCGGCTCGCTGTCCCGCTCGTCCTTGCCGAACTCGGCTGGATGAGCATGGCCATCGTGGATACCATGATGGTCGGTCGGCTCCCGGATAGTGCGATCGCGATGGGCGCTGTCAGTCTCGGCTCCAACATTTTTATCGTCCTGGCCCTCTTCGGCGGCGGCCTGCTGATGGGGCTAGACACGCTTGTTTCGCAAGCCTTTGGAGCAGGCCAGCGCGAGGACTGCCATCGTTCCCTCCTCAACAGCATTTATTTGAGCATTGCCCTGACTCCCTTTCTTACTGCGGCTGTCTGGCTCCTTCCCACGCTGCTCAGCGGAATGCAGGTTGATCCCGGCGTCCTGGCCCTCGCTATTCCCTACACCAAGGCGCTGGCCGCTGGTCTACTGCCCCTGCTTCTCTATTTCGCCGTGCGCCGCTGCCTGCAAGCGATGAACATGGTCAAACCCGTGGCGTTCGCGCTCGTCACCGCTAACATCATCAATGCATTCGGCAACTGGATTTTGGTCTACGGCAAATGGGGAGTGCCGGCGATGGGCGCGGTTGGTTCCGGTTGGTCCACGGCGATCGCGCGGCTCTACATGGCCGCTGTGCTCGTCGGCTACCTGCTTTGGTACGACCACAAGCACCGAACCGAACTGTTGCAAACCCCAGTCGACATTGACTTGCCGCGCATCCGTCGTCTCATCACCCTTGGATTGCCCGCAGCCATTCAAATCACCCTGGAAAGCGGTGTATTTGCTCTCGTCACCGCGCTGATTGCCCGGCTTGGTGCCGTTCCGCTCGCCAGCCATCAGATCGCTCTGAACACCGTCGCGTTTACTTACATGGTGCCGCTCGGGATCGCTTCCGCGGCCGCCGTGCGCGTGGGCCAGGCCATCGGCCGTGGAGATCCCCGAGGAGCGGGCGACGCCGGCGGTACCGCCATCTTTCTTGGTGCCGCCTTCATGACCTGCGCCAGCGGGGCTCTCCTTTTATTTCCCCGGTGGATTGCGCGAATGTACACGCCGGATGAGACCGTCATTCGCAGCACCATTCTTCTGCTTGCTGCCGGCGCCGCCTTTCAACTATTCGATGGCATCCAGACCGTCGCGACGGGCGCTCTCCGTGGCGCGGGCGATACACGCACGCCCATGTTTTGCCATTTCACCGCGTATTGGATCATTGGTCTTCCGCTGGGTGCCTGGTTGTGCTTCCGCAAGGGCTGGGGCGCTTTGGGATTATGGTCAGGCTTGAGCCTGGCGCTCATTTTGATCGGCATTGTCTTGCTATTCGCCTGGCGCCGCGCGGTTCGGCGTCTAATGGCTATGCCAGCAGGCACGCCTGCTCGAACATAAATTCACTTGGGCGGATAACTCGACTGGCCGGGGACTGCCATTACATCTTGTAGCGGCCAAGGTCCTCGTCGGAAAGCCCATCAAGCCAAGTGCGAAGTTGCTCGTTGGTATTGCGCTCGGAGAAGGCGCTCGATATTTTGGAGTTCTTGAGCACTACTTCATCCACGAAAATCGGGCAGTCCATGCGCAAAGCCAGGGCTAGAGCATCGCTGGGACGCGAATCAATCGTCATCATCTGGCCCTCACGCTCCACCCAGATCAGCGCGTAAAATGTATCGTCCTTCAAATCATTCACCACAATCTTCTGCACGCGCACTTCGAGCCCCAACAGCACGTTTTTCAGCAGGTCGTGTGTCATCGGCCGGGGCGTTTGCACTTTCTCGATTTCCAGTGCGATGGCATTCGCCTCGTACACCCCCACCCAGATCGGCAGGATCGCCTGGCCCTGCACGTCCTTGAGCACCACGATGGGCATGTTCGTGACGGGATCCATCATCAGGCCGCGGATCTTCATCTCCACTTCCATCGAGGCCTCCCTGGGCTATACGGCGTGTTCCCCCACCAGACTATTGGGACCCGCTCCCGTGACGCGAACCTGGATGTAGGTTCCCAGAAGCGCTCTCTCTTGTGAAGAGAAACTTATCATGCGGTGCGAGGTGGTATACCCGGTCCACTGGTTCTCTCGCCGCGATTTTCCGCTGACCAGAACTTCGAAACGCTCTCCAAGCAAACTCGCATGCTTCACTGCCTGAATTTCGCGCTGTTTATCCTGTACAACCGCTAGCCGCCGGCCCTTTTCTTCTTCGGAAATGGAATCGCTTAAGGATAGAGACGGCGTATTCGGCCTGGGTGAATACTTGAACGAAAACATGCCGTCGTACTGGACTTCTTCCAGCAAACTCAGTGTCTCTTCGAATTCGGATTCTGTTTCGCCCGGAAAGCCCACGATGATGTCCGTCGTGATGCCAATCGGCCTGCCAGCCCCACGTATCATCGCTATTTTTTCCAGATACTCTTCGCGCGAATACGTTCTCTGCATCGCGCGCAGCACTCTTGTCGAACCGGACTGCACCGGCAAGTGCACGTGGTCGCAGACTTTCGGCTCCCGCTCGATCGCTTCCACAACGTCAGCTGTGAAGTCACTCGGATGCGAAGTCGTGAACCGCACGCGCCGAATTCCATCCACATCCGCCACCGCCAGCAGCAATTCCGAAAAACGCATCTTCCGCGCCGTCGGGTCCGCGTAAGAATTCACTGTTTGCCCGAGAAGCTGAACCTCGGAATAGCCCAGTTCCGCCAGTTGCCGCACTTCCCTCAGAATGGAATCGCTCGCGCGGCTGCGCTCCGGTCCGCGCGTGAACGGTACCACGCAGTACGAGCACGCCTTGTCGCAACCTTCGATGATGGTCAGGTAGGCGCGCCAGGGATTGTCTCGGCGCGTCACCTCCGTTTCAAAGGTCTCGTCCGTGTCCGTATCCAAACCGGTGACGCGCGGATTTCCAGCCTCCAGCCGCGCCAGCATTTCCGGCAGCTTGCTGTAACTCGCGGAACCACACACCAGGCTCACCCACGGCGCGCGCTTGAAAATATCTTCGCCTTCCTGTTGCGCCACGCAGCCCAGCACTCCGATGACCTTGCCTTCGCTCTGCTTCTCCCGGTATTCGCCCAGCCGCGAGAAGACTTTCTGCGCCGCCTTTTCACGGATGCTGCAAGTGTTGTAAAGGATCATGGAAGCGGCTTCCGGCGTCTCCACCTGTTGATACCCGCGCGAAAGCAGCAGTCCCGCCACTTTTTCCGAGTCGTGGTCGTTCATCTGGCAGCCAAACGTCTCCAGGAAAAATGCTTTTCCCGGGTTGACCGCCGGGGCAAGGGCACAACTATCGCCATTGCGCAGTTCGTGCCCGCGCGGCTTCAAATCCTCAATTCGCACATGAATCGTTTGCGTCATCGCAGATAACCCGATTCTAGCACAGCTGCAAAACGCAATAGTTTTGAGGGTGGCGGAAACGGCGGCAAATGGCTTGATTTGCGTGTGCTGTGACTATATTAAAGGGAGCCGGGGGCAAAAACCGGTCCGAACTTCCAGCACGCTTCTGGAGAATGGCATTGGCTATGCATTCTAGGATGCCGGAATGATTGTTCTGCGGACTAAGGCTGATTCGGTGACCGATTTCTGAGATATCAGGGTCGCGACTATGCAAGCCTCTCACTTTCTGAAATACTGACGCGGAGGACAAGATGAACAAACGTTTCGGCATTAGTCTCGCGCTTTCGCTCGCTTTCGCATTCACGTCACGAGTAACTGCTCAAACACCATCCCTTCCGGAGCCTCCACGGCCACTCGTTTTGACCGAGGCGATTTCGGTGCCGGGTGTCCAGGGACGTTTTGATCACTTTGGCTTCGACCGCCAGAACCAGTTGTTTGTCTCCGCACTGGGCAACAATTCCGTCGAAGTTTTCGACATCAGCGCGAGAACGCGAGCCCACACCATTAGCGGAATTCCTAACCCGCAAGGCGTGGTCTTTGCCCCTGAGACGAAGAAGCTCTTTGTCGCCAGCAGCAAAGGCAAGCTGTATATCTACGACGGAATCTCTTTCGAGCTCATTAAGTCCATCGACTTCCACGGCGATGTCGATAATCTGCGCTACGACGCGGGAAATAAACGCGTCTACGTCGGCTATGGCGATGATGAGACTGGGGCCATCGGAACCGTCGATGCGACAACCAACGAGCGCCTCGATGAAGAATACAAGCTTGGTTCCCACCCTGAATCATTCCAGCTGGAAACAGCGGGACCGAATATCTACGTGAACCTGCCGGAGTTGAAACAGATCGCGGTTATCAATCGTAGTACCCGTGCGATCTCACGCTGGCCCCTGACCCTTGAACACAATTTCCCCATGGCCTTGGACGAGGCGGACCACCGGTTATTCGTGGCCACTCACGAACCCGCGCGCCTCGCCGTCTTTGACACGGCCTCCGGCCATCTCATCGCCTCACTTCCCTGCGCTCAAGACGCGGATGATATCTATTACGACTCTGCACGCAAGCGCATTTACGCGCCCGGAGGAGAAGGCTACATCAGCGTGTTTCAGCAGCAGGATGCGGATCATTACCAGCTACTTACCAAGGTTCCTTCTGCGCTAGGCGCACGCACCGCTGGCTACTTTGGAAAAGGGAGAAAGGGTTTCGACCGATTTTTCCTGGCAGTTCCGGCGCGTGCCGACCACGGCGCCGAGATGTGGATCTATACCGTGCAGGACTGAAATCGTAAGACCAAAGGAGATCGCATGAACAGACTCAATCTGTTCACTCGCATGTTTGGCATTCTTTTGACCCTCTGCGCAGTCGTTATTCCTGCTCGGGCACAAGATGTGCCAAACGACTATCAGGAAGTCCTGAAATTCCTCGGCCGCTCCGGCGATTTCAAAGCCAAAGTGTTAAAGGTCAATGTCCCTCGCAACGATCTGCGCGTAACCGTCGCCGGGCTATCCACCCCGACCCCCTTCGGCTTCGGCGGCTGGGTAGCTATGACAAAAGGTGATGGCGGCATGGAAGTCCTAATGGGCGACCTCGTCCTAACCCAGGAAGAAGTCAATCCGGTTCTTTCCGCCTTGCTCGCCCACGGCATCGAAGTCACCGCCTTGCACAATCATTTCTTCTTCGAAGAACCGCGCATCTTCTATATGCACGTCCACGGTCACGGGGAAGCGCTGAACCTTGCTCACGCCATCAAGCCTGCGCTCGATCTCATTGGCCACGTGACCCCCGCACTCTTGGACGCAAAGCCTGCTGCCCCAACAGCCGCCGCGACTATAACTTTCCCCTTTGATACGGCCACTCTGAATAAAATCATCGGCTTCGATGGTGAAAAGCTAGGCTCGGTCTATAAATTCACCCTCGGCCGCGACGATTTTCACCTCACCGAAATGGGCGCGGCCATCAACGCCCGCATGGGATTGAACTCCTGGGCTGCCTTCGCCGGAAACGATTCCGATGCCCAAGTTGCCGGCGACATCGCTATGCGCGCCAGCGAAGTCAACGCCGTGCTCAAGGCCTTGCGCTCCAACGGCTTGAATATCGTCGCCATCCACCATCACATGCTGGACACCCAGCCCAACGTCATTTTTCTCCACTACTGGGGTCGCGGGCCCGCGGCCAAGCTCGCCGCCGGTTTCCGCGCTGCTCTTGATGTCCTCGGAAAATAAACCGCCCATTGCCCGATAAGCAGCAAAATCACAAACTTACGCATCCTATTGGTTGCGTGCTCTGGATGCGTGTGCTACGTTTCTTACGCGCAGAAAAATGTTGACCGCTTCGCGGTCACATATCATCTGCTCTCACTGAGGGGTACATCATTTTTCTGCTCACCGCGATTTTTGCAACTGACATCGGAAATATTCTTACGCAAACCGGCTGGGTCGCCCGCGGCGTTTTGCTTCTCCTTCTCATGTTTTCCATCATTTCCTGGGCCATGATTCTCCAGAAACTGGGCCTTTTCGGACGCATTCGCCGCGAGAGCGACCAGTTCCTGCGCATTTTTCGCGCCACGCGCGGCGTTGCGAACCCGCAAGCCCTTGCCACCGCCGGCTCACCGTTCTCTACCGTGTATGCCGCCGGCTACCGTGAACTCCAGAGCCAGGTTGGCAGCGCCCCCGGTAATCCGCCACCCAAGCTGAAAAGTTTGCAAGCCGTCACCGTCAGCATGCAACTCGCCTCCGCCGACGAAGTCCGCCGCGTCGAAAAAGGTATGTCCTGGCTGGCCACCACCGGTTCCGTGACTCCCTTCATCGGCCTCTTCGGAACGGTCTGGGGCATCATTGACGCGTTCTCCGGCCTCGGCAGCGCTGGCGCCGCCAGCTTGCGCGCTGTCGCTCCGGGCATCGCCGAAGCGCTGGTAACCACCGCCGCAGGATTGGGCGCTGCTATTCCCGCTGTCATTTTCTACAATCATTTTTTACAGAACATTCGCGACCTCGCCCAGCGCCTCGACACTTTTGCTTTGGAATTCACGGCCCAGGTCGAGAAAACTTTTAATTGATTTTAGTTCAGGTAAATTCGATGAGCTGTACGCCACAATTCAGACCGGATTTTTTCAAACGAGCCTGCCTGCCCGTCTCGCCGGCCCGATGGCTGCGCCGCCACCCGTTGGAAAGCTCTCTTGTTTTCAACTTTCGACTTTCAACTTTCAACTTCTTCTAGCCATGCCGCAACTCTCCAAATCGACGCAGACTTCGCTCTCCGAAATCAACATGGTCCCTTTCGTGGACGTTGTTCTCGTCTTGCTCATCATCTTCATGATCACCGCCCCGATTCTCCAGTCCGGCATCGAAGTCGACGTCCCCAAGACTCGCACCGTCAAAGATATCAACCAGGATCGCCTCGTCGTCACTCTGGACAAGGCCCAGCGCATTTACCTTGGCAATGATCCCGTCAATATTCACGAGCTTGCCACCAGAATTCATGCGCAACTGAAGAGTACTCAACGAAGCGTCTTTTTGAGGTGTGATGAAACCGTGCCCTTCGGGGCATTTGCCGCCGTCATCGATGCGTTGCGCCAATCCGGCATCAACAACATCAGCATTGTCACCGAACCCCTCACCGAGCGTGCACGGACGCAATAGCAATGACTACCGCAGTTGCCAACCCGGACGATCTCAAACTTCGAAG
>JBGPIX010000018.1:0-29980 GCA_041485085.1 Candidatus Acidiferrum sp. | reverse complement strand
CGATAACGTTGACTAGCTGAGCGAGACACGCGAGCTTCACGCGATCGGAATTGCGCACCAGCGAATTGATAAGGCCGCCGACCAGCAGGGCATCTTCGAGATTGTAAATTTCTTCGAGAAGATGCGGAGCTTCTTTTCCGTGGCCGTTTACGGCGTCGCCGTTGCGCGCGCGATACCAAACATTCCATTCATCGAAGGAAAGCCACAGTTTTTTCGGCGAGCGTTTGTGACCGCGCACGAGATCGCAAACCGCAACCGTCTCCGCAATCTGTTTCTCCATGCTGAGGTTCATCGCCAGAAATTTTGCGCTGTCTCCTCCGGGCGGTTCCGCATTTTCAAAATAACGGTGCAGCGAAAGTCCATCCACGTAGTCGTAGCATTGCTCGAGAACTTCGCGATCCCATTCGAGATAAGTGGGCATGCCCGGGCCGCTGGACCCGCACGCAATGAGTTTCAATGAGGGATCGACGTAATGCATTTGGCGCGCGGCGTCGGCGGCTTTCATGCCGTATTCGAACGCGGACATGTGGCCGATTTGCCAGGGGCCGTCCATTTCGTTTCCCAGGCACCAGCGCTGTATTTTGTAGGGTTCCGCTATGCCGTGTTTGCGGCGCAGGTCGCTCCAGCGTGTTCCGCTCGAAATGTTGCAGTACTCCACCAGGTCCGCGGCTTGCTCGGCAGTGCCAGTGCCGAAGTTCAAGCCCATCAGCGGCTCGGTGCCGACGGCTTTGCACCAGGCGAGAAATTCATTGGTGCCGAATTGATTCGAATTGGACGAGTTCCATGCGCGGTCGAGAACTCGCGGGCGATCCTGTTTGGGGCCAACGCCGTCCAGCCAATTGTAGCCGGAGACGAAATTTCCGCCGGGATAGCGAATGATGGGGACGCCGAGATGCCGGATTTCGTCCATGACATCCTTGCGAAAGCCGCTCGAATCGGAGAGCTTGGAGCCGGGATCGGAAATCCCTTCGTAAATGGCGCGGCCGAGATGTTCGAGAAATGAACCGAACAAATTGCGGTCGATGGGAGAGATCGTTCGTCTCGAATCGACGTAGATGCGGACAGGTTCGCTGGCTGCGCGAGCGGATAGCGAACGGCCGAAAAGAAGACTCGCGGAGCACGCTACTCCCGCGGTGGACGCCTGTTGCAAGAATCGCCGTCTGGAAGTTGTGGACATGTGTGAATTCCTCTCCAATTTGTGAGATTGAACCGCGAGTTCTTATGGGTGAATGCGTGCTGCCCAGCCGCCGCCGGGGGCCAATTTTATCTTGAGCTTGGTACCCTTGTTGACCTGCATTTTCACTTTCTTGTAGTCACTGGCCATGCGGTCGGCGTTCGCTCCGTCCTGATAGGCTTCCATGGAGAAATTGCCTTCTGGCAGGAATGAAAAATCCACCTCCAGTTCGCGCGGGGTCCAATCGCTCATCGCGCCCACGTACCAGTCGCTGCCGCTCTTTCTGGCGACCAAAACGTATTCGGCGATGCGGCCATCGAGGACTTTGGTGTCATCCCAGACGGATGGAACGGGACCGAGAAAGTCCATGACCTCCGGTTCGCGCAAATAATTTGACGGGCTGTCCGAGAGCATCTGGAGAGGACTTTCGAAGACCACGTACATGGCGAGCTGGTGGCAGCGCGTGCCGAGGGCCATGGGCTGCTGGAAGACGGGCGCAAAAGTGGTTCTAGTAGCGTTGCGCATGGCGCCGGGCGTGTAATCCATGGGACCGAGAAACATTCTTGTAAAAGGAAGAGTGACGTTGTGTTTCGGTTCGGAGTCCGCGCTCCACTTGCTCCACTCCATGCCGCGAACACCTTCTCCACTGATCATGTTGGGCCAGGTGCGGGTCATGGTGACTTGTTTCTGGCCGCCGTGGAAGTCGACGAGCATTTTGCGCTTGGCGGTTTCGCTGCTGACTTTGTAGTAGAAGTTGATCAACTTCTGATCGTCGCGCTGCATGAAGTCAACTTTGATTCCCTTGACGCCCCACTTGGCGTATTGATCGAGAGCAGGAATGAGTTGGTCATCAAGCGACTTCCAAACTACCCAAAGAATGATGCCGACGTTTTTTTCCTTGGCGTAGGCGGTCAGCTCCTCCATATTAATTTCCGGAACGACTTCGAGCACGTTGCCAAGTTTGTACCAGCCTTCGTCCAAGATGATGTATTGCAAGCCGTATTTTGCGGCGAAGTCGATGTAATACTTGTACGTCTGCGTGTTGACTCCGGCTTTGAAATCGACGTCGTAAATATTGTTGTAGTTCCACCAATCCCACGCGACTTTGCCGGGTTTGATCCACGAAGTATCTTGCAATTGCGAGGGCTTGGCCAAAAGCCAGACTAGCTGGTTGGTGAGCAGATCGGCGTCGCGATCCACGATGCCCATGAGCCGCCAGGGATAAGTGCGCGTGCCGGAAGTGACGGCGATGTAATCGGCGGATTCAACGATGCGGAAATCGCGGTCGCCGTCCAACTTTTCCTTTAGCGGGTAGTGCGAGAACGTGCCGGCGAGGCCGGGCCCGTTGGTGCCGTGGAGCCACATGCCGGGATAATCCTCGACATCGGATTCGGCAATGGCGAGTTTGGCGCCTTCGCCGGCGTCGAGAACGGCGGGCATGGTGGCGATGAACTCCGGAGCAATGTGACTCAGCCGCTGAGGAACATACTTGCGTTCGTTGTGGGAAAACATGCTGTCTTCCTGTGGGTAGTAGACAAGCGTGTCGGAAGCGAAGTTGAACTTTACTTCTTCGCCGTAGACTCTCACTTCCTTCTGAGAAAGAGATGTTTCGAATCGATAGGCCGCGCCTTCATTGTAGGCGCGAAAGACCACGGCGTAGCCGCCGTCCATTTCGAGGCGCAGTTCATTGTAATGCTCGCGGATTTTGGCGAACTTCTGGCGGACGGGAGGCTCGACGGTCTGGTCATAGCTGCTTTTTTTCGCGGCGCGAACTTTTGGTTCCGCGCCGAGCGTCTTGTGATCGACATCGAGAGAGAGTGTGGAATCCTGGAGCAGGGCCCGGCCTTTGAGGAGCACGTCGTAGCGAAGGGCGGGAACAGTGCGGATACGGATTTCGATGCGGTTGTCGGGGGAGCGCAGATCGTAGCTCGATTGAGCAGTGGTTGTTACGGAAAAAGCCAAGAACGCGCCGAATAGAGCAAGCAACGGCAGGGACACTTGTCTTAACAAGCTCATGAGACTAGATTCCTCTCGAATAGAAGTATGACGACGCGAATTTCGCATGGGTGTGAAAGGCCACTGTACGTTTTGGGGGGAGTTTTGTAAAGCGCTTAACCTAGATTTCTCACAGCCGGGGCAGTATTTTATGGAGGAGGAGGCGAGGGAACGAAGTTCGATCTAGGTAGCTAGAAAGGCCGGGTGTGAGGCGTGAGGTGAGGGTGGAAGAAAAGCGGCGGCAAGCCGTCGCACTCCCAAGCCGGTCCGATTATTTTTTGAAGAGGGCGTCGAGGGCGGCCTGGGAGATGGCTTCGTCGATTTCGGATTTGGCGCCGCTGGCGGCGATACCGCCGATAGTCTGGCCGTCGACCTGAATGGGCAGGCCGCCCTGGTTGGGGAAGTAGTCCGGAAATGCAAGCGCTTCCACGCTGCCTTTTTTCACGTTGTCGGCGGCGTCTTTCGAGGGACTTTTGTAGAAGGCGGCGTGGCGGGCCTTCTTCTGGGCCCACACGATGGTGTTGAGGGAGGCGGCATCGGCTCTTTGGAGGAAAAGCAGATTGCCGCTTTCGTCCACGATGCAGATGGTCACTTCGACATTTCGTTTTTTTGCTTCCGCTTCGGCGGCGGCAACCATGGTCTTGATGGCGGCGAGGTTGATGTATTTTTTGGTCGGCAGATCGGTGGAATAGGCGGTGGCGACAACAGCGAGCATGACAAAAAGTAGTTTGAACATGGGCAGGATGCTACTCTTTGCCATTCAAATGTTCCAGATGAAATGTGTTGCCGGCAAGGTGGCAACAGACGAGCAGCAAGGATACCCACGTCAACGCTGCCTATGTAGAGGGAGAGTCCTATGAAACGCTTTATTACAAGTTTGCTCGCGACGGGCTTGGTGTTTGGGGCGGGGTCGGCTGCTCAGGGAGGCAAGGTGGTTGCCCCTGCCGATGAAGAGCAAGCGATCCTGCAGGCCGACCACACTTTGGCGGAGGCCCTCGGAAAAGCGGACAAAACAGCCGCGGAGGCGCTGCTGGATGAGAGCTTCGAATGGACGGACACGGAGGGGAAGACGCGGACCAAAGCGGAGGTCCTAGAGAACTTGGCCTCGCTCGAGACGGATGGCGATGGGGACACAGACGTGAAGACACACTACTATGGCCAGCTTGAAATCATCTTCGGTTTTCACCGCAAGGCGCGCTTTGCGCACATCTGGGTGAAGCGTCCGGCGGGCTGGCGAGCGTTTGTCTTTCTGGAAACTCCGGTTCCCAAGCAGCCCCTAACGGCTGCCAGTCCCCTCACGAACAGCGGAACACCGGGAGACTGCGAAAATCCATGCAGAACATTGCCGTACCAAGCAACGACGGCAGCCGACAAGCAAGTCGTTGCGGAGTGGCAGAAGACCAAGGTCGACGAATGGCATCCGGACGCAGAGGATTGGGCGACGCACATTGCGGATGAGTTCCTGATCATCAATAACAATTCCGAGCGCAACAAGGTGGAACGGGTGGCGATAGCCAGGAACCAGCAGGAAGCGGGAGTGGGAGTACCGGGAGATCCGGTGGTGTCGATGAGCATGTCTGATTTCGGGAACGCGGTAGTGATGATCTCGCATCACGTGCCTTATCGCGGCGGCAAACCTTATTACAATGCCCGAGTGTTCGTAAATCGGAATGGTCATTGGCCGATCGCCTGGAGTCAACAGACAACCATACAAGCTGCTGCCGCCGTGGCTCCGGTAGCAAATGAACAATAGGAGTGCGCGGCCGCTGGGACGGTATAATTTCTGCTACCCGTGCAAACACGCGTTTTTGCTAGCCACACCATATCAACTGACCTACACTGCTCGTCACTCCCGCAGGGCTCGAAAGAATTTCGGTCAAGATACTCGATGAAAGAGGAATGATGGTCACAGCCGCAGCACGCCCAAGCAATCTACCGAAGCCAGCGAGCGGCTTGCCAGGCCGCCGTTACGACCATCTATTTTTCTCGGCCATGGCTTTGCTGATGCTGGGAACCGTTTTCGTGGGTTTTGCACATACCTACTATCTCGCCGGAGTCTTTCATGCGCCGCTGCCCAGTCTGATCATTCACATGCACGGTGCGGCATTTTCCTGTTGGATTCTCTTGCTGGTGACGCAAACCTCGCTGGTCTCCGCCGGCCGCGTGGATATCCATCGCCGCCTCGGCATTGCCGGGTTCCTGCTAGCGTGTCTCATGGTTATCCTCGGGGTTTTGGCGGCCACCGATTCGCTGGCCCGGGGCGCTGGCCCGGCGGGCCGTGATTCGAAATTTTTCTACATAGTTCCTCTAACGGACATGCTGATTTTTGCGACACTCATCTTTTTCGCCTTCCGCGCCCGCTCCAATCCCGCAGCGCACAAGCGCCTCATCCTCGTCGCCACGATTGGGCTGACAATCGCCGCTATCGCCCGTTGGCCGTTCGTCTTTGTTTTCAGAAACGCGGCCATGGCAGCGCTATTGTCCTACATCTTCCTGCTCATCCTGGCGGCGTACGACCTGTGGTCCACGCGCAAGGTTCAGCGCGCCACGCTCTGGGCAGGCGCTTTCCTCATCTTCGTGCAACAGATAAGGATACCCATCGGCAAAACAGCGGCGTGGCACGCCTTTGCCACCTGGGCGCAAACCCACGCCCGCTAACCTCAAATATCCTCCGGTGATCTAGAAGCGGTCGCGTGGAAGTCGCAAATAGGAAATTACAAAAGGAAGTGGCGCGCCCGGAGAGACTCGAACTCCCGACCCTCTGGTTCGAAGCCAGATGCTCTATCCAGCTGAGCTACGGGCGCTGGGAGGCATTATAGCAATTCGGCCGAGTTTTGGTTGTTGAGTTGGATCTGGCGCTGGGCCGAGCGTGAGCGGCCTAGCGACAAGAAAGAGCGGCCCGCCCGCCTGCGGCGGGCAGGCCCTACAAGATAAACTCGCAGCGGCGCTAGGCGGTTTCTGGGGGAGCGGGGGCGATTTCAAATTGTAGTTGCTGCGCGCCCAGATATGGATGCGTGGCGGTGAGTTTTACAGTGCCGGGTTGTTCTTTGGCGCGGATCCAGATGGCGCCGGTGCCGCCGATCAGGGCGAAGGGGTTGTCGCCGATGATTTCGGCGGGGCCATCGAGCGTGAACTTGATGGCGTCGTTGGCGAAGGGGCGGATGGCGCCGAACTCGTCGGTGACGCGCAAGACAACACGCGTGGTGTCGGCACCGTCGGCGTTCAGTTTGGTGTCGTCGGGAAGAAGGGTGAATTTCTGGTCGACGCCACGGCCGGAAAGAGTTTTGGAAATGACTTGCTTGCCTTGGATGTAGCCCTCGATGCGCAAGTCACCCCACTGAAAGACGGCCTTCTCCAAGTCCGCAACAAACGGCGCATAGCGGAGGTGGGCAAACTCGGTTTTGTTGGGGTCGGCTTCCGCTACCAACTTGTCGGCAATATAAAACTTCAGATGGTCGCAGTTGGAGCAGACCACGGCTTTGGTGAAGCCGATGGATTCATCGCCGCGAGCCCAGTGGAAGGCGGGTTCGAGGACGACTTCTTCCGCGGGATCGCATTGCGATTTGTAAAAACCGGCGGCGGGCTTGGGTTCGCGGAAAATGTCGGTGACGCCGTGATAGCAGATGCGGTCACCGGTGCCGAAATCAGCGTGAGTATTGTAATCGAAAGCGCACCAGCCGATGCCACCGGCGTATTGCGGATTGGAGGCGAGCTGGTCGTGGATGCGCGCGTGGCGCATGGCGTGCTCGGTGAGGCGCTCGACCTGATCGATGGTCTTGGTGGGATAGGTGTGGCCGACAAATTCGGTGTTGAGGTAGCGCGGGTGATTGGGCGGCTTCAACGGGAAACCAAAATCATTCATGGTAAAAACGTCTTCGAGGAATTCGGATTCCTGGAAGTAGCGGATGCCGCCGGTGGGGCGGGTGGGATCGAGGCGATGAGCGAGAGCGTTGGTGCGGACGTAGAAATCGTGGTCGTCGCGCGATTCATTGAGGCGCACTCCCCAAAGGACGACGCTGGGATGATTCCAATCGCGGCGGATCATACGGCTGACGTTGTCGATGGAGATGACCTTCCACGGCTCGTCGCCGATGTGCTGCCAGCCAGGGATTTCTTCGAGGACGAGCAAACCCATTTCGTCGCAGGCGTCGAGGAAATGGCGGGACTGCGGATAGTGCGAAGTGCGCACGATGTTGCAATGGAGTTTGTGGCGAAGGATGCGCGCGTCACTGCGCTGGGCGCGGCCGGGCATGGCCTGTCCGACGAAGGGAAACGTCTGATGACGGTCGAGGCCGCGGAGCTTGATGACTTTGCCGTTCAGTTCGAAGCCGTGGTCGGTGAATTGGGCTTCGCGGAAGCCGACAGTGCACTTGTCTTGATCGACCAACTGCGTTCCGCGCAGGAGGCGCACGTGGACGGAGTAGAGATTGGGATGAGTAAGGTCCCAGAGTTTGATGGCGCCGAGGTTGTCCAAGTGGACGGTGTGCGCCACGAGATCTTTCGCGGCATCCGAGGGAGGAACTTTTTGCGTGCTTTTGGCGAGCACATTCTGGCCGTCGCGGAGTTCCACTTCCAGCGTGAGAGGCTCTTTTGACGGTTCCAGATGCTGCAGGAAGCAATCCACGTCGAGAGCGGGATGCGTGCTGAGGACGTCTTTGGGCTTGGCAAAAATATTTTCAATGAACGTGCCGGGGACGATGCGCAGGGAAACTTCGCGGTAGATGCCGCCGAAAGTTAGATAGTCGATCTGGTGGCCGAAAGGTGGAATATCGGGACGCTCAGTGGAGTCGACATCCACGGCAAGCACATTTTCACCGTCGAATTTGATGTGAGGCGTGAGGTCGAAAGAAAAGGGTGTGTAGCCGCCTTTGTATTCGCCGAGGCGCGCGCCATTGATCCAGACGGTGGAGGCAGTCATGACGCCTTCGAAGTCGACGAACACGTGGTGGCCGGCGGCTTCAGGAGGCAGCTTGAAGCGGCGGCGATAGATGGAGACGAATTCGTAGGTCTTGTCGTCGAAGCTGTGCCAGGGGAGGCGGACATTGGTGTGAGGAACAACGACGCGTTCGAACGAGGAGTCGTCGAACTCGCGGGCGTGCGCGCCGTCGACGAAGGATTTGTTGTAACGCCAATTGCGATTGATCGGCAAGACCATGCGGCCTTCGGACTTGGAATCGGCAGGGAGCGGGGAATTGCCTCCAAGCGCGCCAGGTGCAAGCGTCGCACCGGCAATCACCGTGCTCGTCGTTTTCAAGAAGTCGCGTCTGTCCATGGTTTTCCTTTCGATCGAATAGAATTTGTTTGGCTGCTAGCTCGCCCAGTTCAACAACTGCTCCAATCCGGTGGCGGCAGTGGATTCCGTGCCGCGCGGCATGGAAGGTCCGATGGCGATAGCTTCGTTGTGACCTTCGAACCAGACCAGGTAAGCAGATTGCTCGGCTCCCGGGAGGCGCTGAAGGTTCAGCCAGTTGTAATAAGCGCCCATGTCGGCATCGATCAGCGAGCCGAGAGGATCGAGTTCGGCAACTTCGTGGCTTGCGGAGAGCATTTCGTTCATGGGCTTCTGCCGCTGGCGGGGGGCGAAGCGGACCAGCAGAGTGAGCGGCTGGGCGCGGCGGAGGGCTTCGCGTACGGTCCATTGGGCGAATGTGGTGCTGAAAATTTGCGTGCCGGAGCCTTCGGTCAGCATCTTGACCTGGAAGCGATCGAGAACAGCATCGCCGGCCTTTGCCAAGCCGAGATCCGCGGGACGCAGTTGCGCCAGAACGGTGCGCAAATTTTCCGGGCCCATGCCGGGGCGTTCGATCGCAGCGCGTATTTTGCCAGAGAGCGCCGCGCGGACTGGCTCCAATGCGTGATAGGAGACGGACGTAAGCGCGGGATCGTAGGCGGCAGCTTTCCCGCCATCAATGTACCAGTGGGCGTATGGAGCGGGATGCGCTTTGGCTCTGGTGGCTGCGGCATTTAGCAAGAACTGCAGGCCATTCTCGGGCTTGACGGCGCGGAAATAGGCGCCATGCGGACGAAGCTTGCGGAAGAGGGGCTCGCTATTCGCGGTGACACCCTGGCCGATGATGGTGATTCCGAGACGAGGAACCGGTGGCTTCTCCGGCGGCACGACTGCGCGCAAACGCTCGGCGTAAGCGAGCGCGGCAGTGCGGAAGGCATCCAGTTGATGGGTGGTCCAAAGGTAGGACGAGAGTTGTTCCACAAACTGAGCAGGGGCGTTGATCCAATCCGAGTGTTCCAGCTGTGAGGAAAGGCGGATTTGGATGAAGCCTTGCAACCAGTCTTTCAGCTGTTCGGCGGGGAGAGAGTCCAGATTCGCGAGTTCTTTTTCCAGCGCGCGGCGCTCGGCGGGGAACTTGAAGTCGTATTCAATGGCCTCGCGTAGCAGGCTGGGCAAGAAGCTCAGGGGCAGGCGACGCAGCGCGGCGACGTAGCCAGAGACGAGCTTTCGCGCTTCTGGCGGGTAGCCATTGAACTGCTCCGGTTTGAGATCGGATGGGAGCATAGGATTTACAGAAGTTCCGGTATCGGCTTGCCTTGCGCCAGCGAGGCGGAAAAACCGAGGATGGAGCCGAGAGTCGGCACGAGATCGGTTGATTCCATGGGGCGGTCGAAAACCACGCCTTCGCGAACGCCGGCGCCCAAGGCCATCATCCAGGTGGTGCGAGAGAGCGCATCGCCGGTGCGATGATGCTGGAAGCCGTTGCCGCCGGAATCGTCGTCGGCATCGCGGCCAAAATCCGGAAGGATGAAGAGAGTGGTTTTGCCGGCATATTCCGGCTCGCTCTGAATGGTCTTCCAGATGTCGGCGCAGAGGCGATCGGTGCGGCGGATGCCATCAATGTAGAGGGAGTAGGCGCCGGCGTGGGCGATATCGATATCGTGCATGGTGATCCACAGGAGGCTGGGCGCCACCTGGCGCATCAACTGGCGCACGATGTAGACGGAGAGCTCATCGGGACTCGACAAGGTCAGGGCGTGGGCTTTGAAGTCATCGACGGAGAGCTTCAGCATGTTTCCCAATTGCTGGAGCTCAAATTCGCTGCCACCGAGCTCGGGGGTGTAGAAAGGGGTCTCGTAGTTGTCGCGAAGCAAATGTGCGAAGTCGGCACTGCCGCCGGAGGTTGCGGCCGTCAACAAATGCTTCGGCAGGATCACTTTTGCGCCTAAGCCCGGGCCGTAGGAACGGTGGCTGCTTTCGCCGATGCGATTGAAGCCGTTGCTGGGAGCGACGACCCAGGCGTCGGAGGCGGGGCGCTTCAAATCTTTTCGGAAATACTCGAAGACGGTTGGATGCTCCGGGGGAAGGGAAGCAAAGTTGTTGATGGTTTCGTAGACGCCAGTGGCCAGGCTGGCGGTGGCCACATAGTGGCCGAGGATGCCGCGATTTACGACCTGCGTGAAAAATGCCGATTGGGGGATGAGTTCGCGCATGAGGTGCGGGATATTTTCCTGCCCCTCAGGAGCGAAGGTCTCCTGGTCCCGCGCGCCGCCGCCGAAAGTAATGACTACCACTTTTCTCTTGCTGGCGGAGATGCCCGTTCGAGCGCTCAAGCTGGACGGCAGCAGGGAACTGCCCAGCGCCACTCCTGCCGCGCTGCGAATGAACTCGCGGCGGCTCCAGGCGAGTTGGCGCGCCAATTCATGAGGAGCTGATGCTCTCTCGGCGGTCAAGCGAGCCCGGTCTTTTGCACTCGGCGGTGAACAGTGGGGACTCATTTGAACATTGAACGCTTTCCGTAAAAACTACGACGCGGCAGAATCGCTGTCAAGAAATCCGTCCGTCGCGATGAATCCTGCTTCTTCCATGCCCGCACCGCAAAACGTCGAAGCAAGTCACGGCTTCGCGGAAGGGGCATCCTTGGCCGAATAGACAAATTGGCGAATCTCCGCGCGCTGTTTGTCGAGATCGGCGAGGTGCTGCTCGCGGATTTTCTGATAGACCTGGAACTGCTCCTGGGCGCGGTCTTTCTCGCCGGTGCGAACATACGCCTGGCCCAGCCGGTAGTAAGCATCAGCAAGGTCGGAATTGAGCTCCAGCGCGCGCTTATACTCCGGAATCGCTTCCGCATACTTATTCTGGTCAGAGTAGAGGTTGCCCAATTGCAAGTGCGCTTCCGCGAGCTTGGGATCGAGCGCCAGTGATTTGGTCAGCAGCGATTCGATTTGATGGAGGTCCATGCTGGGATCCTGGGCCCGCTTGCCTTTCCACAAACTCATCGCGTAGTAATAGAGGGCGCGCGCGTTGTTCGGCTGCAGTTCCGCGAAGCGGCGGAAGCGCTGGGTGACCTCGTCGGCCTGGCTCGGGGAACTATCGTAAGCCTTGGACAGGAAAAAATAGCAATTAGGTTCCGTTGGGTTGAGATCAGCCGCTCTCAGAAGGGATTTGACCGCGTCGTCATAGTTGCCGCGTGCGTATAGCGCCATTCCGAGACCCACGACCATCCGCTGCGAAGAGGGGTAGCGCTCGGAAGCTTTCTGGAAGACTTCCACGGCAGGCCCAAGGGTGCGGTGGAGAAGGAGTTCACTGCCCCAATCAAACAGGTTGCTCTCGCTCGGGTCCATATGCGCGGCGGTTTCGTATTCATTGGCCGCCTCAACGAATTTCCCGTCCTTTTCTTCAACTTCGGCCAGTAGGTTATGCAATTCCGCGGCGTTTTTTTGTTTCAAGAGAGCATGGATCAGCCGCCGAGAGTCTGCGAGCCGGCCAATCTGAATGTAAGCCAGTGACAAATCGTAACCGTTATCGTAGGAGGCAGGATTGATCTGCTGGGCCTTTTCAAGAAAAGGGGCGGCCTCGGCAACTTTACCGGAGCGCACGTAAGATTCACCCAGATTGTGGTTGGTATCAAAATTCCGTGGGTCGAGTTCCACAGCTTTCTTGAACTGCTCCGTGGCGAGATCGATTTTTCCCAAGCGCGCGAGATTGGCGGCCAGATTCGTTCTGGCGGGCGCGGAGTCCGGTTTTAGGTTCACAGCCTTCCGGAGGTGTTGCGTGGCTCTAGCGTCCTGCGATTGCGAGGCGTAGACCAATCCCAGAAGCTCCTGGACTTCGAAACTTTCCGGTACCTCGCGAACTAGTTTCTCGAGTTGCGTTGCAGCATCCGGGTATTTTCCGGCTTCATACAGGCCAACGGCCAGCCTAAAGTCGCGATCCAAATCCTTCTGCTCTGTGCGAGCCGGAGACGCTATGGACATATATGTCAGAAGAGTCAGAATCGCCGAAGCCATGGATGAAGCCCTTGGAGTCATTATGCCTGCATGGTAGCACTGCATTGCCAGCAGCGAGCAGCCCGCAAAAACCGGAAAGGCGTCCCGACCCGGTCGGGACGCCTTTCTCGGCGGGGTGTTGATGCGTCAACTATTAGAACAGCAGCTTCAGAGCGAACTGGATCTGCCTCGGATCGTAGGGAGCATCACGAGTCGAGCCGATTTCACCAAAGTTCGAACTGGTGAAGTTGCCAGCACCGGAGACGGCTACGACACCGTTGCCGCCGAAATTCGGTGCGTTAAAGTTCGGGTGGTTAAGGATATTAAAGATCTCGGTCCGGAATTGCATCTTGACGCTTTCCTTGATCGAAAACGTCTTAAAGACTGAGAAGTCTGCTCTGTGGAATCCGGGTCCTGGCACTTGAACTAATCCGCCCAAGGCCGCAACGCCCGTTAACGGCACGCATCCCGCTGGCGAAGCGGTGGGTGTGCCGCCGGGGCCGAGGACGCAAGGTTGAGCGAAGGCTTTCGCATTCCCGTACCAGTTCAGCTTGCCATTCGCGTCTGTGTGCAGTCCGAGATCCAAAGGTTGACCGGCAACCCGAAGAACACCGCAGCCCAATCCCGCCGCGGTACCATTCGGGCAACTGAGGCCAATGGGCTGGCCGCCTTGCATTGTCATCGACCAGTTCACGCTCCAGCCGCCAATCAATTGGTTCTGAAGCCCGCTGGCGCCAGAACCGTAATGCTTGCCTTTGCCGAAAGGCAACTCATAGCCGCCGCTGAGGTGGAATACGTTCCTGATGTCGAAGCCAGCCAGGGCGTAGTCGTAATGGATGCCCAGCCCAGGAACGCTCGGCGCACGGAAGCCAGAAACGCTCCCACCGTTGAGCAAGTCACCTGCGTCGGATAGCGTCTTAGAGAAGGTGTACGCCGCGAGGAAGTTCAGGCCATTCCCATAACTCTTTTCGACTTTGGTTTGCAAGGCGTGGTAGTGGCTGTTCCCCTGGGTTGCCGCGTAGCTGCTGCCCCGCCCGAAATCCGGGAACTGAACCAGATTTGCTTGGTTGGCGTTGTTGTCGGTGATCGTCGTGACGTTGTTGCTCCCCGGGAAGGTTTCCAGATGGCGCCCCATCGAAGTGACGTATGCGGCCTGGACAGAAAGGGTCGGCGTCAGTTGGTATTGGAGAGTTAGGTTGGCGCTCATGGAATAGGGTGTCTTGTAGTTGAACTGAATTCCGCGCAAGCCCAGTCCACTGGCGTTGACCGAGAGTGAATCTAGCGGCGTGCACGAGAATCCAGCTTCAAACGTTGCCAAACCGTTCATCGGATTTGCGCCGATTCCGCCGCAGGGAGTCCCACCCGTTCCGGAGGTGGCATAGGGATACAGGGCGGTCGGGTCGAACGCACCTCCGCTGGTAGTTTTGAGGCCCGGGAAGAAAGAGAAGTTGAATTGGAACGGGTAGTTTTCACCGATATTCGGCGAAAACCCGCGGTTTTCAAACCCGTTGTAAAAGACTCCGAATCCGCCGCGTACAACCAGCTTTGGATTAACCTGATAAGCAAAGCCCAGGCGTGGTGCAAAATTATTCTTTTGCGAGTTTCCAAGCCCACTGCCGTACTTATTGGTGGCAAGGCACTGGATGCCATCTTGAGCGAGCAAAGTGGTGAAGCTCACAGAGACGAAGGTGTTGTTGCAGGAGTCTTTGCCTCCCGGCATCAGGTACGTTGGCGCACCCAACGCATCTGGAACGAAGTTGGCCTGATTCGAATGGTGCTCGAAGACGAGACCAAAGAAATCATAACGGACACCAAGATTGAGGGTCAGCTTGGGGCTGACCTTCCAGTCATCTTGGACGTAGCCGCCATAGTAATTCTTGCCATTGTCCGTCAGGGAGATGTTCGAAACGAAGACTCCGTTGGAGCCCCCGACGTAATCAATGCCTCCGACAGTCGAAGTGGTCGGTGTCAAGAGAAAGTCCGCAATGCCTACGTTGCCTCCAGTTCCCCCGGGAGAGTCCGTGTAACCGCCGTAATTGAATTGACCGTGAGACCATGGCGGCTGCAAAGTCGAGAACTTTACATGCTGGTACTCAATACCCATCTTGAAAGTGTGCTTGCCATAGATTTTGGTGACATTGTCCGTAAGCTGGATGGTGGAACTGACCTCATCCGAGGGCAAGAAAGCGTTGCTGCCCAGGGTTGACAGGGCGCCGATACCAAAGGCCGGGAGGCCGCCATTTTCAGCCACCTGCGGGATGTCCAAAACACCATATTGTGCGGGAAGCCCCAGTTGTCCCGAAACAGGGCTGGCACGGGTGGTATGCAGATAGTTCATGCCGGCGCGCGCTTCATTAATCAGCGTCGGCGAAAACGTGTGCGTGTAGCCCAAAGCGCTCTGCTGAGCATTGGCCGTCTGGGGGCCCTGCTGGAAAGCGCCACCGTCCGCCACGCCGCCGAAGATACCGGGAATGAATTGCGGATCGTCCCCGTAGCTGAATCGGAAGAAAATCTGATTCTTTTCGTTCAGGTTGACATCCATGCGGGCGTCAAAGGAATTCTTGTGCTCAAAGAGTTTCGGCGAGTTGGCAAAATTGCCAAACGTCCCTGAAGCGGTCGGGTGTGGAAAGAGATCAAGAAGCTTTATCGCGTCGGCATTCAAGCGGCCGAACGGAAGCATGTTCAAGTTGCAGGCCGCCATGGTGAAAGTCACAGTGCTGGCGGCGCAAGTGCCGAAGGGATCGCGAGTAAACCCGGTGGTAGTCGCCACCAAACCACTAACTGGGTCGACCGTTCCTACCTTAACCAAACGAGTTGTCGCGGGATCGTAAATCGTTCCCACAGGGGCGGTACGTCCCAAGTCATCAGGTTTGGGTGTCGAACTCGTCTGGGCAGTGATGTAATCCTGCAAGTTTACTGTGCCGCTCGCGTCCCAGCTGGCTCTTTCCGCTGCCGTTGGGACTGTGCCAGTCAAAATGGTTCCCTGTGCTCTGCGGAATCCTTCGTAGTCCCCGAAAAAGAAAAGTTTGTTCTTGCCATTGTAAAGGTGCGGGATAACCACTGGGCCGCCAGCGGTAACTCCAAATTGGTTCTGCCGTAGTTCGCCCTTTTTGACGCCGCCGGCATTCTCAAAGAAGTCCGCCGCATCCAGTTTGTCGTTGCGGAAGAATTCCCAAGCCGAGCCGTGAAACTCATTGGTCCCGGATTTAATGGTGGCATTGAGGACCGCGCCTCCAGAACGGCCAAACTCCGCGCTAAAGCCCGAGGTCTGGACCTTGAACTCCTGAACGGCATCCACGGGGGGAAGAACGACGAAATTCGTGCCATTGAGGAAGTCGACGTTGTCCGAGTTGTTGTCAATGCCGTCAAGGAGATAGTTGTTCTGGGCGGGGCGCAAACCATTAGCCGCAAAGGCTCCGCTTGCGGCGTTACCGCGGGTGTCTGCTTGTGGGGTGTTTACACCGGCGGCGAGCTGCGCAAGAAATGTGAAATTCCGGCCATTTAGCGGAAGGTCATTCACGCTACGGGAGTCTACGACTTGACCCACCGAAGCGTTTTGTGTTTGAAGCACAGGAATTGTTGCTACAACCTCCACGGTCTGCGTCACGGCGCCGGGCTTGAGCGAGAAATTGATGACGACGTCCGCACCAACGTTGACCGTAATACTGGTTTGCGTGGTGGTCTGGAATCCCTGGAAGGTTGCAGTGACTTTGTAGCTGCCAATTTTGAGCGGCGTGAACTTATAAGCCCCGTCCGCTCCCGTGGTGACCGAGAGTGCGGCACCAGTGCCTTC
The DNA here is from genome assembly GCA_041485085.1 of Candidatus Acidiferrum sp. Lineage (GTDB taxonomy): Bacteria > Acidobacteriota > Terriglobia > Acidiferrales > UBA7541 > Acidiferrum. The sequence continues at coordinate 13,799 of JBGPIX010000018.1, read as the reverse complement.
GTTGGTCAACGTGACTTTGGCACCGTTGATCGGCGCTCCCGAGGCGTCCGCAATTGTCCCCAGGATGCTGCCCGTATCGACTTGAGCCTGGAGAGGTTGCGCGCTCAAGAACAGCACCAGCAACACAGCCGTCACCGCCAAGAAAGCTCTCAGGGTCCCCGATGAAATGGCCTTACGATTCATAAACCGTTCCTCCTCAGTCTCTCTGCACCAGTTCCCAGCAAGTTACGCAAGCGCTTTCATTTCAGCCAACCCTCGAACATTGCAACGAACATGCGGCCTGTTCCCCTCGCCGTGCGCAAACAGCTTCTGCGGCAGCTGCCTGATGGAACGCCAGTTCGAACTCGCGAAGCGAAATTCATTGCGCTTCACGGCACCTGCATTTGTAATCGTGAACCCCAGAGCCACGGAAAGGACGAAACAGCTATCCGAATCGGGCCCCCAAACGAATTAAACGCTTAACCTAGTGGGAGAGCTAATACACCGTTCATTCCATCTTGTCAAGCAGTTTTTTTCATCTATACTTCGCGTGTCGCGCGCATACTCTCTGAATTGCTCAAATTTCTCCGAAACTCGGCGGTCGACTAAGTGATCGAAATATGGGTCTAACCATTCGTGATGTAGCGAAGGCTGCAGGCGTTTCCACCGCCACCGTCTCTAACGTCCTGAACAAGACTGGCAAAGTGGGTCGGCGTACGCACCTGCTGGTGCTCTCGACGGTCAAACGCCTCGGATACTTTCCGAACGTTCATGCCCGCCACCTTGCTTCGCGCGATAGCCGGACGCTGGGAATCATCGTGTCCGACATCGAAAATCCGTTCTTTCCTGAAGTGATCAAGAGTTTCGAAGTCCGCGCCCGCCAGCTCGGTTATGACGCGATTCTCAGCGATACCAATTACGATCCTCGAAGGACCCGAGAGGCCGCGGAGAGAATGATGGAGCACAATGTTCGCGGCGTGGCGGTGATGACCTCGGAAATCAGCTTGAAGCTGATCCACGAACTGGCGCGCAGAAGGATCGCCGTGACTTTCCTCGATCTCGCTCCGGTTCGGGGATACATGAGCAACCTGAGAATTGATTATTTTTCTGGAGTCCAGCAAATCGTCAACTACCTTTATAAAAATGGGCACCGGCGAATCGCCTTCATCGCTGGGAGGCCCAGGCTCAAGTCCAACAATGTGCGGTTGGAAGCTTATGAGAAGTGCATGCGGAACTTGGGGCTCGAACCGGGACCGATTCTGCGCGGCGACTTGCGCTTTGAAGGTGGATTGGCCGCGGGCTTGGCGATCGCGAAGCTATCGCCGAGGCCTACCGCGGTTGTGGCGGTCAACGATCTCACTGCGGTGGGCGTCATCAAAGGTCTGTTGAAAGCCGGCTTCCGTGTGCCACAGGACATTTCCGTTACGGGATTCGACAACACGCGACTGGCTGAATACAGCAACCCCTCGATCACTACAGTCGATGTACACCGTGACATGCTCGGAAAGATGGCAGCTGATGCTCTTCACGAACTCTCGTGCTCGGCCGATCCTCATGGCAGGGAATATCAAATTCCTGCCGAGTTGATCTTGGGTGATTCCTCAGGGCCCGCTCCCGCGGAATAGGCATTCCTTGATAGAGTGAACTCAGGTAAATAGTGCGTCACAAAGGCAAAAAACATATTTTTTCACGTCGAACCTTCTTGAGAAGGATGCAATGGTCGCCTCTACTTTTTCTTCCGGCCCCTCTGCAAGCGTTCCCTTTCCCGTCGATGCTCTCAGAGACTTCCGGGGAGAGGGTCTCTGTTTTTCCCTTCGCTGATTTTCGATTCACGCCTCACTACCCCGCTAAGTCCCCACTGGATGATGTTCTAAGCCGAGTTGTACCCGGCACGGATGAATACGTCACGGAGAAGTACGCTTTTGAAATCATGCGGCTTCTCAACGGATGGAGCGCAAGTTTAAAGGCGGAGCCACCTGCTCTCGCCGTTGTGGCAAAATTCCTGGACTCTTCGATCGAAGCTACTTCGCTGGTTCCAATTCAAGAGAAGACTCTGCGTTCGGGGAATGGCATTGAGGTCGTGCGAAGGCATTTTCCCGGCAATGTAATAGCGGGCCGAGACCGATTTCTCCAGGAGATCAAGAACTACCTGGCGCCAATGTCGCGCGTGGAGACAGCCGAATTCGAAATCGTCGGGATCAAAGAAATCGCAGACTCACCGAGCAAACTCCTCATCGACATTCGGTATGACTTTGTTGGTACGCGGATGGATATGGGACGCGAGGAACGCATTGGGCTTTGGCGGACTCAGTGGAAGCAGGATGAATCGAACACATGGCGAGCCCTTCGATGGGCGGCCACGGAAGAAACCTTGAGCCAGGCCCGCGAGCCCGTTTTCGTCGACATTACTTCCCAGGCTCTTGGTCAGACGGAATCGTACAAAAATCAGTTGGTTCACGGAGTGGACTATTGGCGCACGGTTTTGGATGGGGCGTGCGGCATCGATGTCTATGGGAACAATGGTTTGGCGGCGGGCGATTTCGACGGCGACGGGATGGACGATCTCTACATCTGCCAGCCTGCGGGACTTCCCAACCGGCTTTATCACAATCGCGGCGACGGTACGTTTGAAGATGTGACGGAAAAGTCGGGAGTGGGAGTGCTGGACAGCACGGCTTGCGCCTTATTTGCGGATTTCGAAAATAAGGGACTCCAGGATCTTCTAGTGGTCTGCGGCAGCGGCCCCTTGCTCTTCCTAAACCAGGGCAATGGAAAGTTCTCACTCAAACGCGACGCTTTCCAATTCGCGCAGCCTCCCCAGGGGACTTTCACTCACGCTGCTATCGCTGATTACGATGGCGATGGACGTCTCGACATCTATTTTTGCCTCTACACCTATTACTTAGGACTCGACCAGTATCACTATCCCACTCCTTATTTTGACGCGCGGAATGGGCCTCCGAATTTTTTGTTTCACAACGAGGGGAATGCGAACTTCGTGGATCGGACTAAGTCGGCGGGCTTAAACGTGGACAACGACCGGTTCAGCTTCGCATGCGCTTGGGGCGACTATAACTCTGACGGTTCTCCGGACCTGTATGTAGCCAACGACTTCGGGCGAAACAATCTCTACCGCAACAATGGCGACGGAACGTTTTCCTGCGTTTCCGCCGAAGCAGGCGTGGAGGACGTCGGCGCGGGAATGAGTGCTGCCTGGTTCGATTTCGACAACGACGGGAAACCGGATATCTACTCTGCGGCTATGTGGGCCGGTGCCGGCATTCGAGTCTCAGAGCAAGATCGTTTTCATGAAAAGGAGCCCGAGAATATCCGGGCGCTTTATCGTCAGCATGCGCGCGGCAATTCGCTGTACCGAAATCAGGGAAATGGAAAGTTTCAAAATGTCAGCAGCCAAGCAGGGGTGGAAATGGGCCGCTGGGCGTGGTGCTCGGACGCCTGGGATTTCGATCATGACGGCTACTCGGACCTCTACATTGCGAACGGCTACATCTCAGGACCGGAGAATTCGGAACGCGACAAAGCCGACCTTTCGAGCTTCTTCTGGCGACAACTGGTGGCGAAATCGCCTCAGAACCAGACTCCGTCATTGCAATACGAACAGGGCTGGAACGCTATCAATGAATTGATCCGCTCGGACAGTTCCTGGAGTGGCCGAGAGAGAAATGTGTTCTACGCGAACAATCACGACGGCACGTTCTCGGAAATCTCGGGCACAGTGGGATTGGACTTTATTGAGGACAGCCGGTCGTTTGCACTCGCCGACTTGGATCAGGACGGGCGATTGGAAGTTGTACTAAAAAATAGAAACGCACCGCAGCTTCGGATTGTGCGCAACTCGATGAAGGACATCGGCAACTCGATCGCATTTCGTTTGCGCGGGCAAAAAAGCAATCGCGATGCGATTGGGTCTGCGGTCACCGTCGAAGCCGAGGGACATCGGCAAACGAAGTATCTTCAGGCCGGTTCCGGTTTTTTATCACAACATTGTAAGGAGCTTTTCTTTGGCGTCGGGAAAGCCGAAGGTACTGTGCGCGCCTCGATTCGCTGGCCTAGCGGTTTAACTCAGACTTTCGAGCATCTACCTGTAAACCATCGAATCGAATTTCAAGAAAGCTCCGCGGATTTTCTGGCCAAGCCTTTTGCGGCTTCGCCGTCATCTTTTGCACGGGCAGGCGAACCTCAGAAGCCGGAACTTTTGCCTCTGTCAGTAGAGACTTGGCTCGTCGAGCCTTTGAGCGCTCCGGAATTTTCTCTGCCCGACATCGATGGCAAGATGCGAGATCTCCGGTCATTCCGCGGCGGCGCGCTACTTCTCCATGTTTGGGCGACAACTTCGCCAGCTTGCGGCGACCAATTGCGTCTTCTGGAGAAGCATCACTCGGCGCTCGTCGCAAGGGGTCTGTCTATCCTCGGCATTAACGTTAACGATCCCGATGACGCACAGACAGCGCGAGCATTCGCCGCGAAAGAATCTCTCCATTTTCCAAACGTGTTCGCCACACAGGACGTCGCGGGTGTCTACAACATTATTTATCGTTATCTGTTCGACCGTCGCAGAGACCTGCCCCTTCCGGCTTCTCTCCTTCTCGACAAAGACGGGTTGATCGTCAAGGTCTATCAAGGGCCGATAAATCCTGAGCGGCTGATGGAGGATGTGAAATCTGTCCAAGCTACTCAGGCTGATCGGATTCGGCGAGCGCTTCCCTTTGTTGGAACTCTTTACCAGGACGTGCTCCAACGCAACGACTTCACCTATGGCGTAGCGATGTTCCAGCGCGGCTATCTGGAGCAGGCCGCAGCCTCCTTCAAGCAAGTGATCGAGGCCAAGCCGCAAGATCCGGAGGCCTACTACAATCTCGGTACGCTCTATCTCCGAAAAAATGCTTTGCAAGAAGCGAGACAGTACCTCGAACAGACGGTCAAGCTGCGCTCAAATTATCCAGAAGCCTGGAGCAATCTTGGAATGGTAGCCGCGCAAGAAGGACAGACGGACGAGGCCATTCGCAACTTCAAACAGTCTCTTCTGTTACGGCCGACCTATGCCATCGCGCTCGCGAATCTCGGGAACGTCTATCGGCGCCAGGGAGCCTTTGAGGAGGCGGAAAAACTTCTGCGCCGCGCGCTTGAAATTACACCCGATGATCCGGAGGTCAACTACAGTCTCGGCATGCTTTACGCGCGGCAGGAGAAGCTAGATCAGGCCGCGCAATATTTGGAAAGAGCGGCCAGTTTGCGCCCGGACTATCCCGACGCGCTCAACAACTTGGGCGTGCTCTTTGTGCGCAAGCGGCGAAACTCCGATGCCGAAGAGAGATTCATGACCTGCATACGCGTCGCCCCTGGCTTTGACCAAGCCTATCTCAATCTGGCCCGCTTGTACGTGCTCCTGGAAGAAAAGCAAAAAGCCAGGGACGTGTTGCTGGCATTGCTGAAAAAACAACCTCAGCACAAAGTGGCTCAGCAAGAACTGGAAATGCTAAAGTGAATTCGCGGCTCCTGCAATCGGATCTCGCACGGAGGAACTCTGGGGGATGAATTTCGAGGCATCATTTGTGCATCCATCCAGAATCCCGGGCACCAGGCCGAAATTCAGAGGAATCCTCGCGCTAATCGTAGCCCTTCTATTTTCGCAAGCCGCAACAGCCCGACAAGCTGTCCAAAGCAAAACCAGCGCTGCCCAAACTTCCAAGCTCCAGCCGCAATTCCAGGAAGTGGAGGAACTGCTTGGCCATGGTTTGATCGAGCAAGCCAAAGCGAAAATTCAAGAAGCGCTCGAGCGGAATCCCTCCAGCGTCGAGGGCTACAATTTATTGGGGATTATTTGCAGTGACCAAAAAGACTTCGCAAGCGCTATGGAGGCTTTCCAGCATGCACTGAGGCTCGACCCCAACTCCACAAGAACCCGGAACAACCTCGGAAATGTTTACATCGCTCAGGAAAAGCCCGACCTCGCCGAGAAAGAATTTAGAACAGTTGTGCGCCTAGACCCCGCGAATCGCGACGGAAACTACAACCTGGGACTTGTCTTGATGGCGAGGCATCAGCCTGCCGAAGCCATCTCCCACTTTCAGCGTGTGCGTCCCGCAAATGTTGAAGCACGATTCAACCTCATCCGTGCGTTTTTGCAAGCCCGGCACCAGGCCGAAGGGTTAAAGGCGGCGATGGAACTTTCCGCAGAGAACAAGGAAGACCTCCAGTTGCATTTCACGCTGGGTGTTTTGCTGGCTTCTGAAAAGCAATACCGGCCGGCCCAACTCGAACTGGAAAAAGCCAACGCCTTGCGCCCGGAAACCTTCGAAATCCTTTTCAATCTCGGCCAAGCGTATCTTCGCGCCGCGGATTACGACAAAGCCGAACAAGCCCTGAATCGAGCCCTCAAACTAAAACCTGATTCACCCGAGACACTCTATCTGCTCGCCCAGGTCTATGCGGATCAGACGCGCGCTGTAGACGCGCTGGATTTGCTGGTGCGCGCCCACAAACTGGCGCCCGAAAATACCGACATCATCTTTCTCTTGGCGCGCGTCAGCATGATGCAAAATTACTTCGAAGATGCCATCCCGCTCCTCGAATCGGGTTTAAAAATCGCGCCGCAACGCGCCGATCTACATGCCGCCTTGGGCGAGAGCTATTTCATGTCGGGCAAGGCGGAAAAGGCCATCGATGAGTTCAAGAACCTGATCCAACTAGACCCCTCGCCGCGCTCGTACACTTTCATGGGGCTTTCCTATCGCCATCTGGGACGGTTCGATGAAGCCAGGAAATATTTTCAGGAAGGTCTCAAGCTCGATCCGCACAATGCTTCCTGCCTCTTTAACATGGGTTACATTGAGGAGCGTCAGGGAAATCACGCCAAGGCCGAAGAGTTGTTTCAACAAGCGCTCCGGTCGAATCCGGATTTTTCCGATGCGCTCCTGGAATTGGCGAATCTGCGCATCGAAAACAAGAAATTGGAAGAGGCCGCCCAGCTTCTCCGAAGATACGTCAAAGTTAGCCGCAACGCCGCTTCCGGCTACTACAAGCTCGCCATGGTCGAGCGGGGCCTCCATCAGATGGACGCCGCACAGAGAGATCTGAACGTATTTCAGACGCTCTCCAAGGATGCTTCGACGGGTCCGTATCCCTTTCAACATCTTTTCGATTATCTTGATAATCGTTCCACCCTCTCGGCTCAAGACCGCTCGCAGCTCGATTTGACCGAGCTGATGGCGCAGATCGAGAAACATCCGGACCAGCCGCAAGATCTCTACCTGCTTGCCGAAACTTACCTGAAACTGGGAAAACTCGACGAAGCCCGCAAGGCAATCGTTCAGCTTGACCAGCTTAGCTCCGGCGACTACCGCACTCAGACCGGCATCGGTGTACTTCTCGCGCGTTTCCGTTTGTACGACGATGCCATCCAGCATTTCCAAACTGCCTTGCACGCCAATCCCGATTCGGATGATGTGAAATTCGATTTGACCGACGCGTACTTTCGCCGCGGACTCTATTCCCAGGCGCTTGAAGCTTCCCAGCAAATATCAACATCAGGCCAACAGGACGACGCTTTTCTAGCGCTGCTTGGAGATATTCACGCCCATCTCGGCGACACGGCCCGCGCAGAAGAAATTTTCCGCGAAGCTATCAAACGCAATCCTGACAACGACCAGTATTACCTCTCGCTCACTCTCGTCGAGCTCCGAGAAAATAACATCACCGGCGCCGAAGAAACGCTGCGCAAGGGACTGGCGCGGATTCCCAGTTCCGGAAAAATCCTGTGGGGTTTGGGAATCGTCTCGGCCCTGCAAGGGAAGACCCCGCAAGCCGCGCAGAATCTTGAGCGCGCCGTGGACCTGTTGCCGGAATGGCCCGGAAGCTATTCCACGCTCGGTGTTTTTTATTACCAAACGGGTGAAATCACCAAAGCACGGGAAGTGCTGAATCGTTTTAAGGGCAGCAACGCCGCCGGCGGCCTGGACGTGAATCGCATCGAACAAGCCCTCGCCAATGCTCCGGCGACTTCCTCTTCGCTGAACGAGCCCATGCCCATGGCTGCCAGGCAGCAGTTACTTCAACTCGCGCTTTCGATCGCGGACCGGACACTGTGAAGCCGCCGCGCAAATTCGGAATCGCGTTCTGCGTAATCCTGATTCTAAGCACCGCCTTCGGCATCGCCAGGCGTCAGCAGGCGCAAGCTGGCCAAACTCCCAAAGCACAGGATTCCCGAATTACCGTCCGCTACACCGACATTCGTCAATCCGCCGGAATCACTTTCCGTCAGGACTCCACGCAAACTGATGAAAAGTATTATTTGGAAACCATGGGCACCGGCGTCGCTTGGATCGACTATGACCAGGACGGCCTGATGGATCTCTACTTTGTGCAATCGGCCGCCACCGATATTTACAAACCTGCGCAGCCTTTGCATTCCGCTCTTTATCGCAATAATGGCGACGGAACATTTACCGATGTCACGGAAAAAGCTGGCGTGGGCGGAGAAGGGCATTACGGCCAGGGCGTTGCCGTGGGCGACTACGACAACGACGGCTACCCTGATCTTTACGTCACCGGCTACGGCCGCGCCATCCTCTATCACAACAATGGCGACGGCACGTTCACCGACGTCACCGCCAAGGCCGGCGTTGCCGACGAAGGCGGCTGGTCCACCAGCGCCGGATGGTTTGACTACGACAAAGACGGTTATCTCGATCTCCTCGTCACGAATTACATTGAGTGGACGCCCAAGACCAATCTCTGGTGCGGCGAACGCCGCCCCGGCTATCGCTCCTACTGCAATCCCGGCAACTACAAAGGCCAGAAGACCAAGCTGTACCACAACAATCACGACGGTACGTTCACCGACGTCAGCGATAAGTCCGGCGTCGGCAAGCCCGAATCCAAGGGCATGGGGGTGGTCCTCGCCGACTTCAACAATGACGGCTGGCCGGACATTGCCATCGCCAACGACACTTGGCCGAATTTTCTCTTCATCAATAAACACGATGGAACTTTTCAGGATGTTTCCTTCGTCTCCGGCTTGGCGGCCAGCGAAGACGGCCGCTACGAAGCCGGCATGGGCATCGACGCCGCGGATGTGGACGGTGACGGCTGGCAGGATGTCTATGTCACGCATCTCGATTTCGAATTAAATCGCCTCTACCACAATAATCGGGACGGAACTTTTGACGACTACACCTATCGCTCCGGCATCGGCAACAAAGCCATCCTGCTGAGCGGCGTCTCCATGAAATTTCTGGATTACGACAACGACGGCTGGCCCGATATCCTGCAATTGAACGGCGCCATGCTGGACAACGTGAATCTCTACCATAGCGAAGTCACTTACAAGGAACCCTTGCTGATGTTTCACAATTTGGGAAAAGGCCAGTTCGAAAAAGTGTCAGACTCTTTAGGGCCGGATTTCGTTCGTCCTATCGCTGGCCGCGGCTTGGCTACCGCTGATTTCGATAACGACGGCGACATCGACATCGCTCTCAACAATCGCGGTGATTTTCCGGAGCTTTTGCGCAACGATGGAGGCAACGCCAATCACTGGCTGGAAATTCTGCTGACCGGTACAAAATCGAATCGCGATGGGATTGGCTCTTCGCTAAAGCTAACCGCGGAAGGCGTTACGCACGTTGAACAGTCCAAGGGCGGCATGAGCTATATGTCCGCCAGTGATCCACGCATTCATTTTGGTTTGGGAAAACGCACGAAGATCGACTCTCTCGAAATCACTTGGCCCAGCGGATTGGTCGAAAAGTTGACGAACGTGCCCATCGACAAAATCATCGCCGTAAAAGAAGGCACGGGAATTGTGCCGCGCAACTTTCCAAAGGTCCCGAGCAAATGAAAAGAATGAGTCCAATCGGTGATCCTCGGCTATGAACTTTCCACGGCGGCGTTTTCTCGGCTCATCCCTTGTCGTTCTCGGCAGTTCGCTATTGGACGCACTCACCACTCCACTCTGGAAATGGCGCAGCTCGCTGCGTCTTGAAGCCGCGCCCGCCCCGCATCCGTCTATCACCGCTCCACCTGCAGCCTTCCAAGTCCAATTCGTCGACGTAGCTCGCGAAGCCGGCCTGCTTGCCCCCAATGTGTGGGGCGGCCTCGATCACAAGAAATACATCATTGAAGCCAAGGGCAGCGGCTTGGCATTCTTCGATTACGACCACGACGGTTGGCTGGATATCTATCTGACCAACGGAACGCGCTTCAATACCGATTGGCCAACCGGCAAAGCCCCGACCTCGCATCTGTACAAAAATAATCGCGACGGCACCTTCACCGACGTCACCGAAAAATCCGGCCTCGGTCGTACCGGCTGGCAAACCGGCGTCTGCGTCGGCGATTACGATAACGACGGCTGGGACGACCTCTTCTGCTGCTTCTGGGGACACAGCATTCTTTTTCACAACAATGGCGACGGCACTTTTACCGATGTCACCCGCAAAGCCGGCGTTTACAATGAACAAATTCGCTGGGGATCTGGCTGTACCTGGCTCGACTACGACCGCGACGGCCGCCTGGATCTTTTCGTCTGCAACTACATCAAGCTCGACCCGGAGAAAACTCCTTCCAAGGAGGATCCCCCTCAGTGTCAGTGGAAGGGGATTCCCATCATGTGTGGCCCCCGCGGCTTGCCGGGTGACACAAACGTTCTCTATCACAACAACGGCGATGGAACTTTTACCGATGTCTCTGAGAAGTCTGGAATCCTGAAGCCTGGCCCTCGGTATTCCATTACCGCCGTCTCCTATGACTTTGACAACGACGGCTGGCCGGATATTTATGTCGCTGTGGACTCGCAACCCAGCATGTTGTTCCACAACAATCACGATGGCACCTTCACCGACATCGCCGTAATCGCCGGCTGCGCCTATAGCGAGAACGGCCACGAGCAAGCCGGCATGGGCGTTGCCGTTGCCGACTACGACTGCGACGGCTCGTTCGACATTTTCAAGACGAATTTCGCCGACGATACCTGCAACCTCTACCACAACAACGGAGATGGAACCTTCAGCGATGTCACCTTTTCGTCCGGCATCGGCATCAACAACCAATACGTCGCGTGGGGCTGCGGCTTCATTGATTTTGACAACGACGGCTGGCAAGACATCTTGCAGATCAATGGACACGTCTACCCGGAAATTGAAGGACACGATACGGGCCAAACGTACAAAAATCCACGTCTCGTCTACAAAAACCTGGGCGATGGACGATTCAAAGATGTTTCTTCCGAGATGGGGCCTGGCATCAGCGAACGTTTTTCCAGCCGCGGCGCCGCTTTCGGCGATTATGACAACGACGGCGACATCGACGCGCTCGTCTTGAATATGAACGACCCGCCTTCACTCCTTCGCAATGACGGCGGTAACCAGCAGAACTGGATCAAGATCAAGCTGCTCGGCACAAAATGCAATCGCACCGCTATCGGCGCTCGCGTGCGTGTGGTGACCGGCAAGCATGTGCAGATGGACGAAGTCCACAGCGGCACCAGCGTCATGTCGCAGAGCGACCTCCGCCTCCACTTTGGTCTGGGAAAAATTCAAACGATAGATCTCATCGAAGTGAAATGGCCGACCACACAAAAGGTGGAGCAGTTCAAGCAGGTGAAGGCTAACCAGATACTCACGATCCGCGAGGGCAGCGGAATCGCCCCAGCTATCAATTCCAAGACGAAATAAATTGTGGGCTCATCAACGTGGCGAAGGGGCCGCAGGCTGGTCTTTCAAAATAATCATGAATTGCCGCAGTTCACGCCGCTGACTTTCCATCGCTGCGGTTTCCGCTTTCTCCATCTGCTCGTACACGCGAAATTCCTGCTGCGCTTTCACTTCTTCCCGCACCCGTCGGTAAGCCAAGCCCAGCCGGTAATGCGCTTCGCTGAGCTGCGGACTCACTTCAATTGTCTTTCTATAATCGCGAATAGCCTCTTCAAATTTGCCGCGTCCTGAATGCAAAATCCCAAGCTGCAAATAAGTCTCGCCAAATTTCGGATCGAGAGCCGCCGCTTTTTCCAGCAGCGTTTCCGCTTGCTGCAGACCGGCTGAATTCTCCGATCCGCGGTCTCGCTTCCACAGCGCTATTCCGTAATAGTAATTGGCCCATGCATTCCCGGGCTGCTCCCGCACAAAGCGTGCTAGTTTCTCCTCGCTGCAGGGTAGCAGCGCTGTCGCCGACTTTTGCATTTTTCCCAGAAACAAATAGGGAGCAGGGTCTCGCGGGTTCAAATCCGAGGCTTCGCAGAGCCGGCGAGCCGCCTCCTCGTAGGAACCGCTGGCGTAAAGAGCCGCCCCAAGACCCGCCAACATTCGCGCCGAATCGGGATGCAGCCGGGCCCCCTTCGTAAAAACTTCCACGGCTGGCTGGTCCGCTTTGTGCAAGAGCAGCTCCGTGCCCCACTCGAAGTAATTCTGTTCGCTCGGGTCCATGCGAGCCGCCTGTTCGTATTCCCGCACCGCCTCCAGCGGTTCTCCCAATCGCTCGTCCAGTTCGCCGAGCAACCGGTGAGCATCCGCGGTTTCCCTGTTTGCCACCATCTTTCGTACTTGCTCCCGCGCGGCTCGCAATTGCTCTTCCGATTCGCCAGAGTTCAATGAATCCGCGCCACTCTTGGTACCGATCCCAGAATCACTAGCCGCCCCGGCGTTTTTCAGCGCTAATGTTTCCTTGGCCAGCGCCTCGCTCGTTCGCACCGTAACGTCCGACCCATGCATCCCCGCATTGTTCCAATCCGTGACTCCCGCCACAGTGAAATTAGGCTTGTCATCAAATTCCATGGCCGGTCGGGAACCGGCATTGCCGGAATCTGTATGACCAGGCGCCAAAGGTTCCAAAACCAAATCCACCTGCTTCTTCTCGCCGGCCAACAGCTCAAACGTACTCGAACCGCGTCCCCCCATTCCCGGTTTTTCCGCCCTAACCATGTATTTGCCCGGTACAGAGACAGAAAATAGGAACGTTCCGTCTACTCTCGTCTTTGTCTCGGTGGAATGGGCAGCATCCTTTCCTTCCAGCCTCACCAGCGCGTCCCCCACTGCATCACCCACAGGGTTCCGCACCACCCCCTCGACAGTGATGCTGTCTCGCTGGCGCAAGGGCAGGGCAGCGCTCTGTCCCGCAGCCATCCCGCTGGTCAAGCCCAGCAATACCGCCGCGATGGCGAAGTTCATCAGGAAAAAGCAGCCCAAAAATGTCTTATTCGCCAAACTATGCCTCATCCTGCGCATTTTAGTCCCCAGTACGTAGACTTGGAACTCTTTTTCCTATTGACTTTTCTTTATAATCTGTCATAATTAATTCTGTAGAAAACTCCATTTGGAGTGCGGGACCTTGGTCCCGCTTTTCTTCTTTTAGGGCTCGTTTTTCGTTCTTGCCGCTTTGATCATCGATGACGCCGTCTTTTAGAATCAGTAACTTACAAAATGCAAATTTCATAAGCCCTTTCTTTTGATATTCATACAAAATGGTAGGGGGTACCCACGCTCGTGAACAGGTGCAGTTGGTCGTCTTCGGTCGCGACGGCCAACTTTGGAAGGGGCTCAAGAAGGCGCCTGAATATTACGAATGAAGAGATAAATAGGATGAGCGCCGGAATCTGACCCGAGCTTGCGAACTTTACAATTTCCCACCGCTCAGGCATAAGAGGAGCGTGTACTCACCCAAATTTATCTGTAAGAAAAATGTTCGCATGCTCCTGACATTTCTATGAAGGCGATGCTTCTTTCTAAATATCGGCATCTCGAAATTGCCGATCTTCCCACGCCAACTCCCGGTCCTGGCGAACTTCTCGTCAAGGTGGCGGCTTGCGGAAT
>JBGPIX010000017.1:0-30187 GCA_041485085.1 Candidatus Acidiferrum sp. | reverse complement strand
TGGATTTTCTCAGCGACTCCCTACATCGTCTTCGTGACGGCCGCTCTTGTCGGACTCATGATTCCTATGACCACGACAGACGCCCCTCTCAGCCTCTTCGGCGGTGTACTCGCAGTAGTCTATCTTTTGGCGCTCGGGCGTTTTTTCTTGGCCCTTGGCGGGCTCGACACCGGCAGCTCGTTCGGCGGTCTCGGGAGCAGCCGGGAAATGACGATTTCGGCGATCGCCGAGCCTGCCATGATGCTCGCGATTTTCACGGTGGCCTTGGCAGCAAACTCCACAAACCTGAGTGAAATGGCCAACGTTGCCGTGAGCCAAAGCTGGAAGTTTCTGGCGCCGTCGCAGATGTTGGCATTTGCAGCGCTGTTTATCGTGCTGATTGCGGAAACGGGCCGCATCCCGGTTGACAACCCGGCGACGCATCTCGAATTAACCATGATTCACGAAGCCATGATCCTTGAATATTCCGGACCCTATCTCGCTTTGATTGAATATGGCGCCTCAATCAAGCAGCTCGTCCTCATGACCCTGGTGGTCAACACGTTCTTCCCGTTCGGTTTGAGTTCTGACTGGACGCTCCGCGGACTCGGTGTGGGCCTGCTCTTTTACTTTGCCAAGATGCTTCTGCTGGCGTTTCTCATCGTTCTAGTGGAAACCACCAACGCGAAATTGCGGCTCTTTCGAGTGCCGGAACTGCTCATGGTTTCTTTCATCTTTGGAGCGCTCGCGCTCATTTCCACATTCTTGTTCTGAGGCTCAGAATGACCTTCCTCCAAGATCCGGAATTCGGCGACAGAATCATCACCCTGATGGCGGCACTGGTCCTCGTGCTGCAGATCGCAGCGGTCGGGCAACGCTGGCTGGTTTCGAGCATTCGGATCTTCGCGGTGCAGTCGTTCCTCCTAGCGGCGATCGCCGGCATCATCGCTTACTTTAACCACGCCAGCCATATATATATCGCTGCCTTGCTGACGCTCATTTTGAAGGCGGGGCTGCTTCCTTGGTTGTTGGAGCGTCTCGTGAAAAGAATCGAAATCCGACGGGAGATTGAACCGCTGATTAACGCTCCGCTGTCGATTCTCATCTCCGGCTGCCTGACCCTGGTGGGCTACATTGTTGCGCAGTCTTTTTACCATCCAGAAGAGACCTCTGTCCGAGCGGCACTTGGACATAACACGCTTGCTGTGGCGATCGCACTGTTCCTGATTGGCTTCTTCACGATGCTGAATCGACGCAAGGCTTTGTCGCAAGTCCTGGGGCTGCTTTCCCTGGAGAATGGTCTCTTCCTGGCTGCGATCTCGTTGACCTACGGAATGCCGTTGGTCGTTGAACTGGGTATCTTTTTTGATGTTCTCGTCGCGGTCATGGTTCTAGGCATTCTCGTCTTCCGCATCCGCGAGGCGTTCGATTCGATGGACGTCAGCAAGCTTCGGAAGTTGCGAGAGTAGGCGAACGTATGATTTTGCTCTGGCTCCTTATCGTTCCTCTTGTCGCCAGCCCACTGGCCTTCCTTCTCCGAAGAAGGTCCGCCATGGAGGTGGTCAATCTCGCTGCCTTCGTCGCTCTTCTGGGACTGGCCGCCGCACTGGGGGTTCGTGTACTTCGGAGTGGCCCGGTTTCCCTTTGGAATGGATTCTTTTACGCGGACGCTCTCAGCTCGTTGGTTGTTCTCTTGACCAGTTTCGTCGCACTCGTATGTTCCATCTACGCCGTCGGCTATTTCCGTCACGACGAAAGAAATGGGGTTTTCCAGGAAGGCGAAGAACTGGGCGGCGGGCGCGCCGTTAACAAACTGCGAGAATACTACACGCTTACTCCTCTGTTTGTTTTTTCCATGATTCTCGTCGCTCTCGCCAACAACCTCGGAATACTTTGGGTGGCGATCGAAGGAACCACATTGGCGTCTGTGTTCCTGGTGATGTTCTACGGCCGCGAAACGTCTCTGGAAGCTGCATGGAAGTACGCCATCATCGGAGGCGTCGGCCTCTCCATGGCGTTGTTCGGCACGATTCTGACCTACTATTCCGCCCATCGGGCCCTTGGAACGGACACGCTTGCGGGTCTGAACTGGTCTGTCCTCGTCGGAAACGCCGCCCAGTTTGATAAGCCGACCATGCGGCTGGCCTTCATTTTGATTCTGCTGGGATACGGAACGAAGGCGGGCATCGCTCCGATGCACACCTGGAAGCCGGATGCCTACAGTGAAGCACCGATCCCGGGGGCGGCGATGCTCGCAGCGGGTGTCCTCAACTGCGCCCTCTACGGTCTTGTGCGATTCTATATTCTGAGCTCCAAATGCCTGGGTCCGGAGTTTGCTTCTCACCTCTTGATTCTTTTCGGACTACTTTCGATGGGCGTAGCCGTTCCTTTCATCCTCGTCCAGAAGAACTTCCGGCGCATGCTCGCCTATTCCAGCATTGACCACGCCGGGATCATGGTGCTTGCCCTTGGCTTCGGGGGGCCCTTGGGCATCCTGGGCATGCTTCTTCACATGACATTTCATTCGATTACCAAGCCCCTGCTTTTCTTTTGCGCTGGAAATGTCCAGCAACAATTGAAGACGGACCTATTCCGCGAGGCCAAAGGGGGGCTAATCCATTCGATGCCTTTGACCGGTGCCGCCTTTCTCATGGTGACTCTTGCAGTCACGGGGGCGCCTCCCTTCAGTTTGTTCCTGAGCGAGTTCACCATTCTCCGCGCGGGGTTCAGTGCAGGCTACCTCGTTCTAGCTATGCTCTTCGTCACTTTTCTCGTAGTGATTTTCTCTGGGTTCCTTATTCACATCGCCAATCTTGTGCTTGGCCCAGACCCCGGTCTTCCTCCGGCCGAGAACTGCCGCTGGAAAAATTCCTCTGTCGCAGGCTTGGCGCTAGTGATTATTGTCATGGGCTTCTGGATGCCCGCGCCGTTGTTCCGGCTGATTCAGGACGCAGTGGGTATTGTGATGAGCGCACGATGAGGCAAGCAATGTCTGCATTCTATGAGGCTCTTCAACAGAAATTTGGCGCGCAGATTCAATCGATGTCTGCGGACCGCCAAGATGAAATCTATCTTCTTGTCGATAACCCGGACATTCAGGCCCTAACCCAATGCCTGCGAAGTGAGTTCGAAACCAGGTTGGTTACGGTGTTCGCAGAGGACCGGCGTTCCGCGGAAGGTGTCTTCTTCAACTACTACGTATTTGAACGGAAAGGCGATGCCCAGTATCTGATTGTGCGGGCGCCAGTGCGTGCAGACCATCCCGAGTTTCCATCGCTCTCAGCCGAACTGCCCGCCGTAAATTGGCAAGAGCGCGAAATCCAGGATTGGTTTGGATTGAAGGCCGTCGGACACCCGAATCCTCGCAGAGTCGCCCTGCATGACAACTGGCCGGATGTTCATCCGCTGCGCAAGGACTTTCCGCTTGAGACGGTGCTTCCGCCATTCGAGGGAGAACGCCACATCTACCGGCCAGCTTTGGGCGAAGGTGTCTTTCAAGTGCCCGTGGGACCGGTCCATGCCGGGACCATCGAGCCCGGTCATTTCAATTTTGCGGTCGCTGGCGAACCGATCCTCTATTTGCAGCTTCGCATGTTCTATACCCATAAGGGCACCGAAAAACTTTTCGAGAAGCTGCCGATACCTAAAGCCGTGTTTCTCGCGGAGAGCATCTCCGGGGATTCAAGTTTTTCCCACGGTACAGCTTTCTGTCAAGCCGTTGAACGTGCGGCTCAGATCGAAGTTCCGTTGCGGGCTCTGATCGTGCGAACGATTCTTTTGGAGCTCGAACGAATCTGCAATCATGTTGCCGATATTGGAGCGATTGCCACGGATGTGGGGTTCGTCGTCGCCAATGCGCACGCCAGCCGCCTGAAGGAGATGCTGGTCACCCTAAACGAAAACTTGACGGGCAATCGTCTTCTGCGCGGGATGGTCTGCGTCGGCGGCGTGCGAAGGGGCTGGGATGCCGGGCAACTGGGCTCGCTCCGCGCCGCAATCAATGCCTTCGCAAAGGAATTTCAGGATCTCGTCGCGCTGATTGACTCCTCTGAGTCCACTCGCGACCGTTTGGAACAGACCGGAATTCTCCGCCCTGAAAAGGCAAGGGATTTGGGAATCGTGGGTGTGGCAGGACGCGCCTCAGGGATGGATCTGGACGTTCGACGCGATCACCCTTACGCGGCCTATGGCCGCTACTCCTTCCGTGTGCCCGTTTATCAAGTTGGCGACGTCTGGCACCGAATGCAGGTCCGGATCGACGAGGTAAACGAATCCCTGGGTATCCTCCGGATCGCTGCCGAAGAGAATCTGCACGGTGACTTCCGTGCGCAAGTCCCGCCCATCCCCGAGGACCGCTGCGCCCTGAGCGCCGTCGAAGGATGGCGTGGCGAAATCATTCATTGGATTCGTACCGGCCCAGACAATCATCTTGAACGTTGCAAGATCAACGATCCCTCGCTCAATAACTGGCCGGCCTTGGTCGAGGCAGTTCAGGGAAATATCATTGCGGACTTTCCAGTCATTAATAAGAGTTTCAATCTTTCCTACTCGGGAACGGATCGATAGCTCATGTTCAAGATCATCCAGAAAACGATCGCGACCGGTATTGTAACCACGAAGTACCCCGGTGAACCGGCTCAAATCTCCGAGCGCTTTCGCGGGCGGCCGAGCTTCAACTTCGAAAAATGGAAAGATGCGCGACCTGCTGCAGAAGTATGCCCAACCGGAGCGATTTCCGTGTGCGATGAGGGTGACTCGCGGCTAGTCACGGTCGACTACGGCCTGTGCATCTTCTGCGGCTTGTGTGCCGAAGCGTCCACCGATCAGGCCGTGCGAATCACACAAGAGTTTGAGCTGGCCAGTGCGGACCGCCGTAACCTCAGTCTGACCGCGGAATATTCGTTGAATGCCGACCGCACCCATCGCGAGTTGCGTGCTGTGCGTCGAGGTTCCGGAAATGTCGAAGCGGGCACCGAAAAGCTTGGACAGAAGGCGCGCGAGAAAATTCAGAAACTCCTCAGGCGCTCCCTCGCCATCCGGGAAGTGGATGCTGGTTCATGCAATGGATGCGAGCTCGAAATCGTGGCCCTGAACAATCCGGTCTACGACCTTGAACGCTTCGGCATTCAATTCGTCGCTTCTCCGCGTCATGCCGACATGCTCCTAGTCACCGGGCCTGTCACGCGGAATATGGAACTCGCCCTGCTGAAGACCTACCGAGCTATGCCCGAACCGAGACTCGTCGTCGCGGTTGGCGCCTGCGGCATCAGTGGCGGCATCTTTGGCAAGAACTACGCCTCTCTGGGTGGCGTCGACAACGTCGTGCCCGTCGACGTCTACATTCCCGGATGCCCACCCCGGCCGCAGGCGCTCCTCCACGGAATCCTGCTCGCTGTCGGGCGGCTCGGAGAGAAGCTGTTTAACGAGCGCCGCGGGTGATCCGAGTTTCGAGTCATCCACGGTGCCTGGGACGACGCAATTCCTACGAGCCATGGCGAAGAAAGCAAAAGTGCAAGAGACGTAAGAGGTCGTTCTTCTCGCTTGGAGACGTGTCGAAGGCGGTGTCACTCCAGGCTTCCCGACTCATCCCGGCCGCCTAACCAGGTCAAACAGAGGGATATTGACGTCGTCATGATCTGCGAAATCGCGTCAGGTTTCGCGCACTTCGCTAACATGGACTAATGGAAGTCCCATGGCGTGTGCAGACATCAATCGCTACGTGTTGAAGCCACTCTGCAAGTACCTGGGAATTCCGATCGCCACGACACATGCATTTCGGCCGCACATCGCTGAAGATTACTTCTCGATACATGGACTATTCAAATGAATACAGCCGTGACATCGTGAAGAATCTGAAGTGAATTGACCCTAAACATGGACTCCATGGACCCTGGTGGCAATTCCGTAAGTGATTGACGTATGATGAAGTTATAGTTGTTTTGAGCTGATCAGGATGGGCGTGTAGCTCAGCTGGGAGAGCACCTGCTTTGCAAGCAGGGGGTCGCCGGTTCGATCCCGGCCACGTCCACCAACTTAATTCCCGCTCTCGCAACAATTTACGCAGCGATTTCGATTGCCCTGATGTGGTGCATCTTCGGGACAATCGGCACAACTGAGGTCGGGAGGGCAAAACCAATCCCGGCCTTTTCTGCTTCGGTCTTTCTCCACCCTTTCTCGTCAGCGATGGTTGCGTAGCAGTCTGTGACGGAATCGACGCCGTGGCCCAGCCAAAAACGGATCAGGTTAAGAATCAGCGGTCCATTCCGGATATTGCATCCCGCCAAAAACAGATAATTCTGGGACAAATTGAGGTAGCACTTTGCAAAAGCTCATGAGGCTTGACACGCGCCAAGTAGAGGGGACCCTTTTTTCAAATACGCCACGAGTGACCGAAACAACATCGGAAATAGCGGCGGATTGGCTTTTTCGAGTTTCTCCTGTGCGGCGGGCAGCCAATTCAGCAAATGCCGTTCAATGAAGTCGCGCTCTAGACGGCGCAGAGATTCCTCCTTGCTGGATTCGTTGGCCTGTTCCCGCAGATAGCGAGCAGCCGCAAGGAACTCAAGCTGCGTCACCAGATGATCCGTGGGAAAAACGGCTCCTGAGGGCCGAAGGCCCAGCACATTGTAGAAATCCACGCATTCAAGAACAATTTCCTGCGGTATCTGGCGGTGAGAATTGGCGGATTCCAGCAGGGGAACAGGCGGCCCCGGGACCCCGACCTCAAATAGGGCGATGTAAGCAGATTCGTATGACGAGTAGTTAGGAAACCGCTCGATGGCGGGGACTGGCTCACGGTCGTCATGATGTTGGCCAAGCTCTGTCAGCGGTACGAGACATTCCCGCCCAGAAAGCCAGGCGAATCGGTCCGGAGATGGATAGCTGAAACAGGCGGCAAAAACTCGATAGAGATCAAGTTCGCCAAAGAAAGGAACGGTTTTTTCGCGGTGATTCCGTTTCGAAACCAGAGTGGTCATCTCGCTATTCCAGTCTTAGCCAAGTCGTGAAGTATTTTCTGCCGTCGCGATCTTGCTGGCTGCCATTCCAGATAGCAAAGGCCAGGGGCATGCCTGCGGGCACATCTCCCAACTCCATCGAAAGGAGCCACGAGTTACCGCGATAAACCGCCTGCGCCGGAAACGTTTCACCCGTTCGTTTTGTAGTGCCGCGACCTTCGGCCTGCATTTGAGCAGCGCCGCGTGCGGCGTTCCAGAAATAGATAGAGACTGGTTGCCCTGTATCCCCCATCTGGAGTGAAGGCCACACGTCGTTTTCCGGCAGGCGCGCCGGATGCATCACCGCTGCGGAATCGAAGAAGCGGTCCGTAGCTTCCGTGAGTTCTTTATGAGGGCGTCCCTCGGTCGGAGCCGAAGGAGGTTTGGCAATTTGCGCCGCGTCTTGCGTGGGATCACGCCAGCTCATCTGGACCAGGAGTTTGCCTTCCGCCCGCGCCAGGCGGATATCTACAAATGAAATATCCAGCTCCGACGGTGCCTCGGTGTCGTAGAGACGCGGCGTGCGATTTAGAGCGATCCGCTGCGGCGTAGATTTGTTCCACTCAGGCGAATTAGGATCAAGAAGTGCCCCGGCGCGCGCCGAAGACGTTACCGCGCGTAAGGACATTCCTGATTGTTCCGATAGGGCAGTCTTCGCGGGTTTTTGCTGCGCGAGGGCATCAGAACCTAGTGCAACAACAAAGAGAATCGGGAGAAGGACAGCAGTAGATATTTTGAGAATCGTCCTCATAAGAATCATCCGATCCTAGATTGGATTTGGACGAGCTGCGGCTGAATCTGATATCGCGTCTCGGCATCCCGTCCAATCAAAAGTTGAAGTAGTTCACTCGAAGTGCCGTTCTGTGCCCTCGTGAGTTCGGCCTCAAGTCGCACGATGACGTTTCGGACTGGGGGTCCGAAGAGGTATAGCAGGTATTCGAGGGGAAGCCGCGGGTCTTCCAAGATGCTCTTGCCATAGTCCGAATGCTTGGGAGGATTGAATGGTGGCACGTAGAAAACATTCGGCTCCGTGCCTTTCTCCGGGAAAAGCGGCAAGGCGACTTTGTAGACATGCACGAGCTTATGAACCGCGGAATTCATGTCGTCCAGAAGCCCCACGAACCGCAGCCGGCCGGGGCACTGTGCCGCGCAAGCGTTCACTTCCCCTTTTTCGAGCCGTGGGTAGCAGAAAATGCACTTTTCCGACTTTCCGGTAATTTCATTGAAGTAGATTTTCTTGTAAGGACAGGCGGCGATGCAGTAGCGATAACCCTCGCAGCGCTCCTGGTCGAGCACGACGATGCCGTCTTCCTCGCGCTTGTAGATCGCCTGGCGCGGACAGGCCGCGAGACACGCCGGGTTTGTGCAGTGATTACAGATACGCGGCAAGTAAAAGTAGAAGTTGTCATCGCCGTTTAGCGCGCCAACGTCTTCATCCCAGTTGGGCCCGGAGATGGGGTCGGGAGAAGCCATCACGGGCTTCCGCTTGCCCTCAAAGAGCCTTTGTTCATAGTCGAATTCCCAGGGGGCGCCGTAATCGTCCAGCGTGGGCTGACGGCTCGGCTGCAACTGACCATCTTTCCAGCCGCCGCCGATTTGATCCCATTGCTTCGGGTAGCCCATTCCAGGGCGTGTCTCGACGTTGTTCCAATACATGTGCTGGGTGCCGTCGCGATCGGTCCAGAGCTTCTTGCAGGCGATCGTGCACGTCTGGCAGCCCAGACATTTGTTCAGGTCCATGACCATCGCGTATTGGTGGCGTGACATGTTTGCCCCCTAGGCCTTTGCGGGCGTGCCGTGGACGAGCGGCCCGTTGTATTTCTCGACTTCAACTTTGATGTCGCGATTGTTTCCGGTGGGGCCCCAATAATTCAGGCGGAAGTTGACGTGGCCATACTTGCCAATTAGTTGGGTCGGTTTAATTTTGATGTAGGTAAGCGATTGCCATCCGCCCTGCTGGAAGCCGAGAAATTTCTCCCAGCCGTGGTACATGGTCACGCGCCCGGGCTTTTCGCCGGGCATGATCTGCACGCGGCAGATGCAGTGGCCGATCTCGTTGTAGATGCGAACCCAGTCGTTATCGCGCAGGTTTCGTTTGCGCGCTTCATCCGGATGCATGTAGACAATCGGACCGCCGCGCTGGAGACGGAGCATGGCGCGATGATCTCGCCACGTCGAGTGAATCGACCAGCGCCCGTGCGGCGTATTCCAATAGAGCGGGTACTTCTCGGCGACAGGTTCTTTGTACGCGGGCAGCTCCTCGTTCAATTCAATGAACCATGGATGGTCAATATAAAACTGTTGACGCCCCGTCAGAGTTCTCCAAGGGACTTTCTTTTCTAGCTGATGTTTGAATGGGGTGTAGGCAACACCCTCTTCGACGTCGCTGTTCCACGATTCCGGATCGGTGGCGACAAATCGTTTGGGATGTTCCTGAAGATTCTTGTAGGTCATGCCCTCAGTCTCTTTGGAGTGAGAAAGAATGAAGTCCACGGCCTGCTCGTCGGTGACTACGGCGCCGCCTCCGGTCCAGTGATCCTGGAGGGAGGTGAAGTCGCGGTCCCACTTGAAAAGCTCGTCGTGGAAAGGTTTCAGGCTTTTTTGTTTTGCAACTTCGCTGATTTTTTGGGCCAACGCATGGAAGATGTCCCAGTCGGTCTTGCTTTCGAACAAGGGTTCGACGGCTTTGCCGAAGGTATGCATGTAGCTGTGGCAATCGGTTGAATTCAGGTCCACTTTCTCGTAGTAGCTGGAGGCTGGCAGGACGACGTCGGAGTACAGCGCCGTCGTGTCCATGCGATAGTTGATGTCCACGATGAGATCGAGATCGCGCCAGAGTGAAGTTTCGATGACTTCGTTGCCTTTTGCCTGATTTAGATAATTCGCGCGCCAGACGATGAAGGCCCGTGGCTTGCGCCCCGTTTTCGGAGTCTCGCCCTTGCGCAGCGCCGGCCACAGCGGCATCCACCCGTTTTTCACGGATTCCTGGATATACCATTCCACGGGTTTGCCGTTGTAAAGATGCGGGTCCTTGCTGGCGGAATGGACGTAGCTCCAGAGCGTGGTGTTCTGGAACCGCTGTTTCTTGCGACCCTCGGGAAACGCTAACTCGAAAAAGCCATGCTCGGGCCAGACACGCTCTTGCCCAACGTAGTGATTGAAGCCGCCGCCGTTTTTGCCTACGTTGCCCGTGAGTGCGACGAGAAGAATCATCGCGCGGTTGGTGAGGTCATTGTGAAACCAGTGATTCGTCCCCGCGCCGTGAATGATCATCGCCGGTTTGCGCGTGCCGAGCTCGTGCGCGAAGGTCTCAATCTCCGGTGCAGGAAGACCGGTGAGTTGGGAGACTTTTTCAAGAGGATATGCCGCAAGGGAGGAGCGAAGCTGGGCGAAGACTGGAACGACTTCGGCCATGTGTCCATCGGCCAGCCTGACCGAGTAGGTACCCTCAAGAGCCGGGTCGACACCGTTCCAGCGAATTGATTTCTCAGTGGAACCCATTGAGCCGGGTGTGGCTGCAACTCGATTGCCTGCAGAGTCCCAAACGAAAAAGACGTCGTCCTTGCCTCCCTTCTGCAGATCGGATTCACGGAGATATCGTTTCGTGTCTTTCAGAACAAGCAGCGGGAGGTCCGTTTGCTCCTTGATGTACGGCCGATCGATCAGATTGCTTTCGATCAAAATATGCGCGACGCCCAGAGCCAAAGCCCCGTCCGATCCGGGATGGATGCGCCAGTACAGGTCGGCATGAATGCAACTCGAATTGAAATCCGGTGAAATCGCCACAATTTTTGCGCCGTTGTAGCGCGCTTCGTAGGCAAAGTGCGCATCGGGAATGCGCGTTTGAGATATATTCGAACCCCAGAGAACGATGTACTTGGAATTAAACCAGTCTGCGCATTCACAGGCTTCCGTCTGTACCCCCCACGTCAGCGGTTCCCCGGGTGGCAAATCGCAATACCAATCGTAGAAGGAGCACATGACGCCCCCGAGATAGTTGGCAAGCCGCGATCCCGCGCAGAAACTCACCGGGCTCATCGCCGGGATGACGCTGAAAAACGCATTCGTATCCGGCCCGTGATTGTAAATATTGTCGAGCAGTTTTTCCGCGATCAGCGTCAGCGCTTCATCCCAGGTAGCGCGCCGCCACTTGCCTTCGCCACGCTCCCCCGTGCGGATCAATGGATAGCGAAGACGCTGCGGGCTGTAGACGTATTCGGCAAAACAGCCGCCTTTCTGGCAGCCCCGCGGGTTGTAATCCGGCAAATCCTTGCTGATGCGGGGATAGTCTGCGGCTTGCTCCTCGCGCACGATCACGCCATTCCGCACGTACACTTTCCAGGAGCAGGAACCCGTACAGTTGGCCGAGTGGGTGGAGCGAACCACTTTGTCCCAAGTCCAAATCTTGCGATAGAAGTCTTCCCATCCGCGGTAGGGATAGGAGCGCAACGGATCGAATTCTCCCGTCAAGGTAGTCAGGATCGGCTTCTCGCTCTTCTGGCATCCCGGAAAAGCAAGTGCCGCTGTCCCCGCAGCAGCCGTGTAGAGAAATCCGCGACGGGTGAAACGGCCCGTCGCGCCAGACGCTTCTTTACTTGCTTTGTCCTTCGTATTCATCGGGGTGCCTCCCCCTTCTTCGTTGAGGCCGCATAGGAATCGCTCTCCCGCGCCGATAGCGACCCCTCATGCGCGCCACCCAGTGTTCGAATGAACGCCAGCAGATCGCCCAGGTCGGCATCGCTCAGCATGCGGGCCCCTGCAATTTGCGGTTGAAAACTCGGCATCGCTGTGCCTCGTCGTCCATTGCGGATTGTCGTGACGATGAATTCATCGGAAGCCGCTCGCTGAAAAACGGGATTCGCGATTTCGGGCGCAATTCCACCGTGTCCTGCCAATCCGTGGCAACCGGAACAATAGGAAGTGAAAAGTTCCGAGCCTCGTTTAGGCTCCCCGCGTGGTGGAACGACTGCCGCATGCAATGTGGTCTTTACCAGGCGATTTGCCTCCGGAGGCTGAATGTAATCCAGCAGTGCATCGACCTCTTCCGGCAGCAAACCTCCGGCTTGTTTTCCCCACGCGGGCATCTGTGTTCCCGGCCTTCCGTTCGCAATCTGGGCCTTCAGGTATTCGCGATCGGCAGTGGCTTGCAGCGAGACTCCGCGGATTGCCGGAATGAATCGCCTGAAAGTTTTGTCCCACCGGCCGTAAGTCCCTTCGCCGTGACACGCCATACAGTACTGGTGATAGACCTGCTCGCCAGTCAGCGGCTGGGGATGTAGCCGCCGAACTTTTTCTTCGAGCTTATCCGGCGCTAGATAACTCTCGGGCACGTCTCGCTGGCGTTGCGCGAGCATGTACACGGTGAGTGCCAGCACTTGCGGTTCTGAAAGAGCAGGGTTCTTCATCTGGCTTCCCGCCACGATGCCGCCCGGATCGCGGAAGTGCGCTTCCTGCCAATTCCAGGTGCTGTGGGGTGGCGCGAGATTTGTGAGGATTAACTGATGTTTGGTCTTCGCCCCTTCATTGTCCAGCGCCGGGCCCAGGGCTCCGCCGCGGCCACCTAGCTTGTGACAGGATCCGCAGCTTTTCTCTTGATAGAGCTTTCCGCCTTCGAGGACGAGAGCGATTTGTTGCGGAGGCAACTTATTAACGTCATGACACGCCAGGCACGACGACTGAGTGAGGTTTCGATCGAGAAGGGGATAGTCCCAGTAAGCATCGACGGCCTTGGCATCTTCAAACGTCGTTGCTGGCCCCTGGCCCTGGTGACAAACCGTGCATCCGAAACGGTCAACAGGATGATCCTTCAAGATTTCCCCTGGATGAACCGCGTGCGGCACAGGGACATCGGTCATTCGTGGATCGTCAATCCCGTTGTGGCAGGAGACGCAGCGATCGACCGCCTTGAGTTGCGGAATACTAACTTGTTTCAGTTCAACCCGAAAATCCCGTGCGATGGCCCGTCCACGGTCGTCGGTAGCCTTTGACTCCAGGAGAGTGCGGTACTGCTTCTGCAGCCCATACCATTCCGCTAGAAAAGTTTCCCGAACCGCAGCGGCAACGAGGTAGCCAATCGTCAACAAACTTGTTCCGAGGAGAAGCCAGCGATATTTGCGCGAGTGGTCCTTCATCGGTGAACTCCTAGTGCACCGGCCATTGCGACGGCCACCAGTAAAAGATCCAGTTGGGTCCGCGATGCACCGTCGCGAAATACGTCAAGACCGAAAAGCCAATCAGAAAGCAGGTGAACAGTGCCACGGCTGCGAGCCGCACCGAGTTTTGCCGCTTCAGCACCCAAAGCGACCAGGCCATGTACAGCAGCACGAGAATTGACCCGGGATTGATGAAGATGATCCACAGCTGGTGGATGTGCGGATACCAACTGCGTAGCCACCCGTAATTCACTGTGAAAGTCAGCATCCCAACTACCATCGCGAACCCAACAAAGAGGGACTTCAGGGCGACTCGCCGTTCTCCCGGTGTGCCAAACCACGTGCCCTCTCCACCTGACTTCTGATCCAGAAACGGAATCATTGCCAAGCCAATCCACGCGATCGCTGGAATAATCAGACCGCCCATGAACGCGGAATATGAAACGAGTTCCTGCAAGCCTAGGAAATACCACGGCGCTTTGGCTGGGTTCTCCGGAACTGCCGGATTGGCGAGTTCTTTGAGCGGGGCGTCAAAGTGGAACGCGAGAATCAGTGTGAGCGCCACGGTCAGCATGAACACCGCAAGCTCCGCCCAGAACAGGTGTGGCCAACTCATGACTGTGTTTTCCGGCCCACGATTTACCGTGGCACGGCGTCCCTTGACCAGCGCCATCAGTCCATAGGTTTTTGTGGCCAGCGGCTCGAACACGTTTTTCATGGCGCCGCCCCATTCCGCGGTGCCACCCATCGGACCATCCGGACGCGCCAAGCCTCCGTCTTTGCGAATTCGCCAAAAGTGCACGCCGAGAAAGGTGATCAGCGCCACCGGCAGCACGAAAACATGGAGAATGTAGAAGCGGATCAGCGCGTCTTCGCCAACAAAATTCGCGCCGAGCAGAAGCCTTCGCTGGAACCCTCCGGGGTTGAACCATTGGGTAATGCCCAGGGCATCCGTCAATTCGCGGGGCGAGTTGGCGATGTTGGACCCGATGGTGATCGCCCAGTAGGCGAGTTGGTCGTAAGGCAGGAGGTATCCTGTAAAGCTCAACGCCAGCGTCAGCACGAGGAGGCTGAGCCCGACAAGCCAGTTGAATTCGCGCGGCTTCTTGTAGCTGCCGGTGTAGAAAACGCGCGCCATGTGCAAAAACACCGCCGCCACCATCACGTGCGCGCTCCAGCGGTGAATGTTGCGGATAAAGCGTCCGGTGAAAACAACAAAGTGCAAGTCTTTCATCGAGTCGTAAGCCAGCGCCGTGGAGGGTTTGTAGTACACCATCAGCAGCACGCCGGTGACACACAGGATCAGAAAACTAGCCGTCGAGATGATGCCGAGCCCGAGCGTAAAGCTCGGAGCCAAACTGCGTACGTGGACGCGCACACTATGGATGTGGAGAAATAGGTTATGAAAGGTCGCCTGCGATTCCTCGCGTTCCGACTCAGGAGCATGCCCTAGCCGGAACCATGAATCCCTCAGAGTTTGTGGCAGCCGCAGGAGATTCTGCAGGAACTCCCGTGTGGCTCTCGGCGCAACAGGTTGACTGGCCGTCCCCATGTGCCCCTCCTAGACGCGGAATCGCGTACCAGCCGGAACTTCGTTCTCGGCGTACACCACAAGCTGCCCGTCGGCGGCGCGCCCTACTTCCAGCCATGGAAGCGCCCGGGGAGCCGGTCCCCGCGTAACGTCTCCACTGTCCGCAAAGCGTGAGCCGTGGCAGGGACATGCGAATCCTTCCGGAGAACGTCCGACTGAGCATCCGAGATGCGTGCACACTCCGGATATGGCATAGATGCCTTGTTCGTCTCGAAACACGAAAAAGTTCGCTTCATCCATTCGCGTTTCGCTACCCATAGCAAACTGCTCCGGATGCCCGATCTTGAAGCGGCGAACCGGCCCCGGCAGCACGGCGGGACCGGGTAACCGAAGCGCACCCGCCAAGGCCATCCCGACGGCGCCGAAAAAACTTCCGAGCGCTGCTAGGCTCAGAAAACTGCGCCGAGGCACCTGCAAGGGTTCCAGGCGTGAAGATCTTTTCTCGTTTAGCTCGGGCATGGCTTCCACTCCTTGGCAAAAGAAAAGCGCTCCATCGTAATGGCGGTAGTTGGACAGCGTTGTGCGCACAAGCCGCACCGGATGCAGCGTTCTTCATCCTTCAATATCGCGGAGGAATCTGGAGCTTCCTCGCCGAGGAATTCGCGCAGGGCCCCCTCGAGTTCAGGTGTGCGCTCCAGCCGGTCGATTGACACCAGCTTCAGGCAAACGGTCGGACAGACGTCCACGCAGCCGCCGCACAGAATGCATCGCTCGCCATCAAAGATCGTGTTTACGCCGCAGTCGAGGCACCGACCAGCTTCTTCCCGCGCTTCCGTTTCGGTGTAGCCTTTTTCGACTAGCGCTTTGGGGTCGAGGAGGCGTTCTTTTGGGCTCAGCGTTGGAATGTGAAGGCGTAAGCGTCTCTCATAGAGTTTTTCCCGCTTGTAGTTCTCGATCGGCGCATGGAACTGCACTTCCTCTTGCCCGATTTCTTTTCCGGTAAGGTGGCGATAAACGGAACGCGCGGCCTGTTTGCCGCTGGCGACTGCGTGGATCAAAAGCTTCGGGCCATAGGCGATGTCCCCGGCGACGAAAACTCCGGGAGCCGAAGTGCTGCAGGTGGCTGGATCGTTGACGATCTGCTGGGGGGAGCGCATCTCGATGCCGTCGCGCGCTGGATCAAGGAATCGGAGGTCCGCCGACTGGCCCACGGAGAGAAGGACTGCGTCACATTCCAGAACCAGTTCCTCGGTTTCCTCGTATTTCGGAGAGAAGCGGCGATTCTCGTCATAAACCGATACGCAGCGCGCGAACCGTACGCCGCGGACGAATTTCCTCCCGTTTTCTTCGCGGAATAGAATCTCTCGCGGACCCCAGCTGTTGTGTCGGATGACCCCTTCTTCGGTCCCCTCGATAATCTCTACGGTGTCGGCAGGCATCTCCTCGAGCGATTCGAGGCAGACCAGATTCACTTCACGCACGCCCGGGAGCCGCGCTGCCGTGCGCGAAACGTCATATTCTTCCTGGCGAAGGACCGTGCGCGCCACGTCGTAGGCTACGTTTCCGCCCCCGATCACCACGACACGCGGCCCCAATTCCACCTGCTTTCCCAATGCAACATCCCGCAAGAAATCCACACCGCCGAAGACACCGATGGCATCCGTTCCCGGAATAGGAAGTGGACGCGACTTCTTCGCTCCCACGGCGATGATCACCGCCGCAAATTCCTTACGTAGCTGGTCGAAGGAGATGTCCTTACCAATCTCCGTGTTACAGCGAATCTCCACCCCCAGTGCTTCGATGACGGCAATTTCCGCCCGGATGAGGTCAATCGGAAGCCGGTAATCAGGAACGCCGGTGTAGAGCATCCCCGCAGGCACAGGGTCCATCTCGAAAATCGTTGGCCGGAAGCCCATCAGAGCCAGATCGTGACTAGCTGCTAATCCCGCTGGTCCGGACCCGATGATGGCGACTCGCTGCCCCGAAGGTTTCGGAAAATTGTGACTCGCCAGAAAACTCAGCAGATGGCGCAGCTCATCCGCGTCGTCACAACTGCGCCTCGAGGTTTTTTGGGAGACGAAGGAGAACTGTTCCTCCCCCGGTTTTTCTCGCGATTCCGGTCCCGATCGTTCACAGACGAATCGCTTCAAGGCGCGAATCGCGATGGGCTGATCGATCGTCCCTCGCCGGCAAGCTGCTTCGCAGGGAGCGCCGCAAATTCGGCCGCAGATGGAAGCGAGGGGATTTGGCCCGCGCGCGATCAGGTAGGCAAGCTCGTAATCGCCCTCCGCAATCGCCCGAACATATCCGCGCGCGTCTGTGTGCACGGGACATGCAAATTGACATTTGATTTGTTCGCGCCAGTAGGCGTCATCAGCGATGCGCACTCGATACGCCGGACTCACTGCCAATCACCTCTTGCATTTAGCCCGTAACTCAACAGCGAAGTCAGTGACCTACCGCACAGCTACATTTGTCCTGGTAATCTCGGCGAGCACTTGGCCCATTCGTGCGTGCAGCCGTTCATGGGTGCCTGCTCCCATTTTTTCGATCTCGGCTTTTTCAAAATCGGCAGCCAGGGAAGTTTGCTCGTCCGGTGTAAGAATCTGCTCTGCCATGTGAAAGAGAATGTTGTTCTCTTTCATGATGTGCTCACGAAGGAGTTGTGAATACACGCCGGCGGCTTCAATCCAGCGTTTGCTCGCAGCCTGGGGGTCATTTTCGTACCCCGCGGCAGCGGCCTTCATTTGCTGAATCAACTCTCTTCCTTGATCGTGCTCGGACAGCATCACCCCGATGGGACCACGCTCGCGCGGAATCCCACGCCGTTCCAAAAGCGGGAAGAGCAGATCCTCTTCCTTGCCGTGATGGCAGCGGTCGGCGAAGAGCTGGAAGAATTCAAGCAAACCCTGCAAAGTGGAGGGCTGGACGGAAACTCCATTAAGCAGTTGCAGGGAAGTCTGATCCAGGGCGTCTAACATCTTGAGAATGGCGTCGTGTTCCTTGCGAAGAATCTCCGTGGCGAACATAAGAACGGTCTCCTTATAACAGGACTACTAGATACGGTTATCCATTATATGAATAAAAAAACCTACTTCCTCCTGGTCCGCCGTCTTGCCTTGGTCACGCGCGCCAGATCGGCCAGCGATGTTTCGTCGAGCATGCTGGTAACGCCGGTGCGCACGCTCTTCCACTGCTCATGCAGCGGGCATGGGTTCTGGTTGTCACATTCGGGAAGTCCGAGTACACAGCTATCACGAAGATCGGAACCATCCGTGGCGCTCACGATTGCGCTCAACGGAAGGTGGTCGGCGGCAGCCGCCAGTTCATAACCACCGTGCATTCCCTTGAACGAACGGACTAGCCGGCGCCTCGTCAGGATTTGGAGAATCTTCCAAAGGAAAGGCATGGGAATGTTTTCGGCTTCCGAAATTTCACGGGCTCCAGCGCGCTTTCCAGGCTCCCGAGACGCGAGAAATGTCATCGCGCGGATGGCGTATTCCGTTGAACGTGAGAATAACATACTAATGGACCTTCTACTCTACTAGTATCCTTCTGTCAAGAATTATTGTTGCGCCCGGGAGGCCATAAAGATCCCCTAAGGGCAGAGAATTCCGAGCGGAAAACTTAACTCTGGATGGAACATTGATTTTCTTCGGTGGCACTTCGGATTGCACACGCAGTTGCATACTCGCTGCTGAATGTGCGGGGACACGCAGACTGGTCCGACCTAAAGCATCGATACGTCTATCCTTGTGCCCCCTCCTGCTTCACGCGTGTGCCACGTCGCAGGGGTTCGGTACAACCTCGGGATATTTGGAGAGCGAAAAGTTCGTTCGCGGGTCGTGTAAGCGACACCAGCAAGGCGCTTTAGTGTTTTGCCCCGTCTGCTTTGCAAGCAGGGATCACCGGTTCGTTCCCGGCCACGATTTCTTCCTACAAACTATTTGGAAGCCGCAAATTGTGCCGAGGGAGAGGCGTCTGCGCCTTGCGAAAGCTGGCCGTCTTCTGAACGAGGGGCAGAATTTCCCGTCGAATCGACTCTTCGTTTGAAATGAAAGGCACTCCATCGAATAGCCACCAATGTTCGATGTGCACGGTGCTTTCTCCAGGTCGCAAATCCACGACCGGGCCGAGCGTTTCCAGCTCCAGAAAGTCCGGGTTCGTGAATACGTCGAAATTACAGCCGTAATCTGGATATTGCTTTCCCGGCTGTACTGCCGCGCGCTTTAAAAAAACGCAACTGCCGCGGACGTATGCGCCCCACTCGGCAGGATTATAGAGTCCGGTCATTTGTTCCTGAAACCGTCCGGCCGGTTTTTCGTGCTGAACCAGTTGCAAGTAATCCTGGCCAAGAATCCAGCGTGGATCGGTGAAATCGGTGAACGACCAGAGCGTCAGCGGCCCTACGGACTGGAAATGATCTTTGTCCATCGGTGCTCGCGGCGGGAAGGGAAGGATTGCGCGGCCGCCCGGCTTTAGGACCGTGGGGGCCCAGGGCGCCAGCCTCGTCATCTCGGTTCCGTGATTGGTGATGGTATGAATCACCATCACATCCGATCCCTGCGCGCTTAGTTGCAGTTCGAGTTGGCGTTGCAGACCGGTGCCCGGAGAGTCGCGTTCGATCGGTGCGCGAAAGATTGCTCCGCGTGGAGTTTCTTCGACAGAGACCGGATGATTGTCGGGATAGTAGGTGCGCTCAATTTCCGGCCAGGCCCACAAGCGATGTCCTCCGTAGAGGCGAAATTCGGCGCCGCCGATTTTGCCTGCATGGTCGGCGAACTCATGAAATTGGTTTTCTTCGCCGCAGGAGCCGTAATGCATAATGCGCGGGCCGACGTCGGAAAGAACAACGAGCTCCACGGTTCCATTCGAAAGATGGAAGGAGTTTTTCCAGCCGCGGTATTCCTTCTGCTCGACGCGGGTCACGCGAGCTCTTTTGCGAATTTCTGAATTTTCCCCCAAGCGGCGGCGATTTCGTGCATATCCTCTTCATCGCCCAAGAGCGCCGGTTGCGGTATCCAGATGGTTTCGAAGGCGGCGCGGTGCGTATGTGGATAGCGTGCCTGAAGAAAAGCGTGCGGTTCCTTGGACTGCGAACCGCACAGTCGTTTGCGATATTTGCCATTCTGAAAGACATCCAAAGCGTGGACCGGCGGATAGCTCGCTTGATTCGGGATTCCTTCCGCGTTCATCGCTTCGATCAGGCGTTCGGTGGTGGCGCTGGCAAACTCCTTTGTATCGACGTGGAAGATATAGGCGTAATGGCCGTTGCGGGTGCAACGCGGATCCAATGCTTGCGGCGTAATGCCGGGAATTTGAGAGAGCAGCTTGTCGAGCAAGCGCGCGTTCTGGTGGCGCCGGCGCGTCTGTTCATCCAGGCGCGTTAACTGGGCGCCGAGCATCGCACCCTGCCACTCGCTCAAGCGGTAGTTTGAGCCGTTGATGAAGTGGCTGTAGAACCATTCGCCGGGCATGCGGCCGCAGTCATGAACGCTGCGCGCTTGCTTTTCAAACGCATCATCGTTGGTGATGATGATGCCGCCTTCACCAGCGGTCATCAGCTTGCTGGATTGAAAACTGAAAGTGCCGGCGGTACCGTGTGTCCCAATGCGCCGCCCTTTCCACTCCGTGGCGTGCGCGTGCGCACTGTCTTCGACAAGAGCAATCCCTTTCTGTTTGGCGAGCGCGCCAAGAGCATCGAGGTCGGCGGGATGCCCGCCCATGTGCACGGCGATGATTGCTTTTGTGCGAGCGGTAATCGCGGCTTCGGCAAGCTTCACGTCGATGCAGTAGGTTTCGGGGGAGACATCTACCGTGACCGGAAGCGCTCCGGCGTAGAGCACCGCGCTGGCCGTGGCCACGAACGTAAAATTTGGAAGGATCACTTCGTCGCCCGGCCCAATCCCCAGGGCCGACATAGTCACTTCGAGCGCCGCGGTTCCGTTTGTCACCGCGATGCCGTGTTTTGCGCCATGAAATTGTGCAAAGTCCTTCTCGAATTGCAGCGTTTTCGTTCCCGGCGTTCTCCACCACACGCGGCTTTCGAGAACTTCTTCAAGCGCTTTCCGTTCGCGTTCGTCGTACTGCGGCCAAACCGGAAAAGGTTTTTGTTTTGTCTTTCTCCCGCCGTTTAACGCAAGTTCCGCCATGGCGCTACTCCTGCACGTGAATGAACAGCTCGTATTGTGTACACGAGAGAGACAGCTGGTAGCAAACGAAGATGGTCATAAAGTTTGCTTGACACAAGACTCTGCTTGCAATATTAACTCGATTCAATAAGGAAGATTTCTGTCAAACTGGGCAGCCATGATACTTCATAGTCGCCGTTCTCTTCTCTCGGCCGCGGTGCTGTTTTCATCCTGCGCTCTTCCCCTCGTTATCCAGGCGCAGACGGTCAAGCTCCACGTCTCTTCAAAAGCGGGAGATCGTCTTTCCGTCAAACTCGATTTGCAGTTCACTGATACCAAGCCTGTTTCCGGCGCCAGCTTTCAAATCAACGAAGACGTGAAGCTGCAGAAAATCGACGGATTCGGCGCTTCCATCATGGAAGCGGGGATCATGACGCTGAACACGCTGCCGGCTGACAAGCAGGAAGAAGTGTTGCGCGCGCTGTTTGATCCGCAAGAAGGCGCGGGCTACACGGCCATGAAGACGCCCATCGCCGGTACCGACTTTCAGTCTGCCGGACCCTGGTACACGTACGACGACACGCCGGGCGACGCCGAGCTAAAGAATTTTTCGGTGGAGCGCGATTTCGGTGCTAACGGCGTTGGCACCTACATCCTGCGCGCCCGCAAGTACGGCAATTTCGCGTTGCAGTCTCCCATGGACTATCCGCCGGACTGGATGCTCTTCGACGTGAAAAAGCATCAGGACATTCAGCCGAAATACTACCCGGTACTCGCGAAATATTTTATTCGCTATCTGGAGGAGTACAAGAAGCGCGGGATTGTGGTCGATTACTTGAGCTTGTTTAACGAGCCGGAAGAGGTCTACACGAAGATCAAATATCCGGAGATTAAGGTGCTATTGCGAGATTACGTTGGACCCGCGCTGCAACAGTCTGGTTTGGCGACGAAGCTCATGATGAGCGAAGCGCCAGAGCGAAAGGTGGCGTTCAAGCGGTATCCAGTCGTGCTGGATGATCCGGCAGCACGCAAGTTCGTGTCAGTTGTCGCGTATCACGGTTACGATTTCAAAAACTTCGATAAGATTGCCGAGTTAGAGAAAAAATATCCGGATATGCCGTTCTGGATGGATGAACTCTGCTACGCGTACGAAGCCGGCTACCCGAAGAACAAGAAACTGCCGATTTATGATTTCGACGACGGCGATGTATGGGGCAATATTATTTTCAACGATCTCGAAGCAGGGACGTCTGCGTGGCTGTATTGGAATGCCATCCTGGATGAAACCGGAGGACCCTGGGCGGTTTCTCCGGTTCACGGTAATCCGGACCCTAACATCCAGCATCCCGTTGTCATAATTAATAAAAACACCCACGAGATCACCTACACAGGCACCTACTATTACTTAGCGCATTTCAGCAAATTTGTCCGGCCAGGCGCGGTTCGAGTTCAGACCAACGGCAAAGCAACAGGTGTACGCGTGATGGCGTTTCAAACTCCGGAGGGCGGGTTTGTCGTGCAGTTTCTCAACAGCCTGGAGCAGGAGTTAGCGGTGAACCTGGCGTTCAAAGGGCGCACCCTCCACGTCGCGCTGCCCGCGAGGTCGATCAGCACAGCAAAGTGGTGAACTGGGAATTTCTCTTGTTTATTTTTTCGCCGCAGAAGGTTTCGCAGTACTTCAGACCAGCGTTCCCTGAAGCACTTCGCGAAGCAGTTCCTGCTTCTGCGTGGTGAGCTTCTTGCCTTGCGCGGTTAGGTAGAACACGTCGATGGCCTTGTGGCCCTCCGTGTCGATCAGGGCTACTTCGATGTTGCATCCCAGGCGCGCCAGCGCCGAACCGATCTCGTAGAGCAAGCCTGGATGGTCCTGCGTAACGATTTCGAGCAGCGTGCTGTGCGCCGATGACGAATCGTCAAAGTTGATGCGCGTTTCGACGGTGACTTTCGGGACGCGCGCGCGGCTGGCGCTTTCGCGGGCTTTCAAGAGCGGCTCCAGAGGCGCCTTTCCGTTCACCACATCCGCGAGGCTCTTGCGGAAGCGCTCAGTTTCGCTGGGGTTCAGTTCCAGTGTGCGGTGCAGATCGGCAAAGTGGAAAGTGTCCAGCACAACGCCGGCGGAATTCGCGAAGGCATCCGCCTTGTTGATGTTCATGCCCCAGCCGGCCAGCACGCCCGATATCGTGGCGAAGAGCGC
Organism: Candidatus Acidiferrum sp.; assembly: GCA_041485085.1. GTDB lineage: Bacteria > Acidobacteriota > Terriglobia > Acidiferrales > UBA7541 > Acidiferrum. The sequence continues at coordinate 7,205 of JBGPIX010000017.1, read as the reverse complement.
CGGGCGGTCCGCGGTAAGAAGCGTCAGCGAAAAGCCGTGGCGAGTGGCGAGGAGTTCGGTCTGCACGGGATCGGCGCCAAGCTTGCGGTAGAGCGCAAAGTGCGCCGCAATCTCCGCCGCGGAGTGCACCGCCAGGTAGCGCCGAGGGAATCCTTCGAGGAACCGCTCGATCTCTTCGATAGTAGCGTCACCTGCCTGGGCCCGCACGCGCTCGAGCAGCGACCCTTCATCAGGCGCGTGCAAGCGGTCGCGATCCAGAGTGCGGCTGAAGTGGTTGGAAGTGGCCACAAAGAGCTGCCACAGCATTTCGGCTTTCCACGGCGTCAGCGCTTCCGGGTTAACGGAGTGAATGTCCGCATAAGTGAGCAGGCACAATCTTTGCAGCCGCTCCAGCGTGGTGACGGACTGCGCGAACGCAGAAACGGTGGCTGGATCGAAAATGTCTCTGCGCTGCACGGTGGCGGACATGTCCAGGTGATGTTCGATGAGGAAGTGAACCTCTTCCTTTTCTTCCGGTGAAAGTCGCAACCTCTTGGCGGCGCTATCGAGTGCCGCGAGGCTGCCGGTGACGTGATTTTCGACCGGCATTCCTTTGCCAACGTCGTGCAACAGCAGCGTCATGATCAGCAAATCCCGCCGCTCGGCGGTTTTCCAAAGCGGCGCGAAATGCGCTCCTCGCTCATCGGGGGGCTCCGCCAATTCCTGCAGGTGCTCGATGGTGCGCAAGGAATGTTCGTCGACCGTGTAGCGATGATAGAAATCGCGCACCACCAGCGAGTCGATCAATCCAAATTCCGGAAGGACTTCCGTGAGCAGTGCGAGCCGTTGCATGGACCGCAAAGCCACGCCCGGATAATCGGAGCCCAGGATGTCGCGCAACGTGGCCCAGGGAATTTCCTTGTTCTTGGGAGGCAATTCCGGATGCGTCAAGATATAGCCGATGCTGCGCTCCGCCTCGCGGCTCAGCGGAGTCCCCGTGCGGGCCGCTTCGGCGAAGAGTGAGTAGGTGACCGCGCGGTCCGAAAGCGACGGCAAATCTGAAACTTCCAACAATCCGTCGCGTACGGAGAAAAACTTTCCAGGACTCTGTTCACTCTTGGCGGTGCGTGCGGCGTTGAAGAGGCGCTGCCGCAAAGTCAAAGGTACGGGGGCCTTCTGCTCGAGATAGCGCAAGAGCTGGCGGTTCAGGGTGCGAGCGTGGCGAAAATACTGGCGCATCCATTCCGCGGGGGGGCGGGCAACTCCGTCGCCCACGCCCAGCGCGCGTTCTGCCGCCGCTGCTTGCAGTTCGTAGGTGAGGGTGTTGTCATTTCGTCCATTGCTGTAGTGCAGAAAACACCGGATGGCGCTGAGAAAATCAACAGCCGAAGCGGAAAGCTCTTCCTCGGCGGCGGTGATATTTCGAATCCCCTTTTTCTCATCAACGATTTGCCGTAGCCAGATAGTGGCTTGGCAATCCCGCATGCCGCCCGGAGATTCCTTGACGTTCGGTTCGAGATGAAAGATCGTATTTCCGTAGCGCGTCAATCGTTCCCTGGTGAGGCGGTGAATTTGCGCCAGCAGGAAGGGCCGCGCCTGCTTCTCCGAGGCGGGCAGCACTTTGGTGTCGAGCTTCTCGAAGAGCGCGGCGTCGCCCGACAGGAAACGGCGATCCAGCAACGCCAGGTGGAACTCCGCATTGTCTTCTTCGATGCGCTTGCATTCTTCCAGCGTGCGCCCCGCCGAGCTGACGCGAAATCCGATATCCCACAAGGTCCGCGAAAATTCAGAGATGAGCTGCCGGGATTCCTGCTCTACTTTCTCATTTCCCAACAAAAATAGAATGTCGAGGTCGGAGTAGGGGAAAAGCATCTTCCGCCCGTAGCCGCCCAGCGCGAGGAGGCAGAGCCCCTGCGCCTCGCGATTGTGGACACGCAGAACTTCGTCAAAAATCTGCCGGACGTTGCGATCCGCAAGTTCGCACTGTGCGCGCAGCGTTTCTCGCGCACTGGTACCCGTCTCAAATTGTTGCCGGATGCGTTGCCGTTCGGCGTCGGCTTGCGGGCCAAGCACCGACAGAGGCGTTGGGGAACCTTGCATGTTTTTTGCGGGTGGGATGCCCGGAGCGAGACTGGGGCGTGCAGCGGTCGTCACGTTGGATCGCCCCGCGGTCAGTACGCCGGCTGCTTGGCGGCCAAGAGTGATTGGTTAGAGCGCGTTTTCACCGCGCTCCTCGTTGCGAATCCGGATTGCTTCCTCAACCCTTGATAGGAATATCTTACCGTCACCAATCTTTCCTGTCTTGGCAGTCTTCAATATTGTGTCCACCACGCGATTTGCCAGCGCATCCGGCAGCACCATCTCTAATTTTATTTTCGGCAGCAGGTCCACCGTGTATTCGCGTCCGCGATACACCTCGGTGTGCCCCTTCTGGCGGCCGTGCCCGCGCACTTCCGTCACCGTCATCCCTTCGATGCCGATTTCGCGCAGCGCATCCTTCACCGATTCAAACCGCGAGGGCTGTATGATTGCCTCGATTTTCATCATGGGTGTTTCCGCTCCGCCCCCTGCCTGACGCTTGCTTGCCAGCTTTCCCTACGACTCAAGGTTATAAGCCTCTTCGCCGTGTTGCGTAATGTCCAGTCCTTCGACTTCGTGCTCTTCCGGCACACGTACACCGGTGATCAAGTCCGTAATCTTGAGCAGCACAATGGTTCCCACCAGGGCAAATCCCCACGCGATCAATACTCCCACGAGCTGATTGCCGACCTGGCCCCAGTGTCCATCGAGTCCACCGGCGGGCTTGTCTGCTCCAAAGATGGGGTTGATCACCGTTTGCGCGAAGACGCCGGTGAGCAACGCTCCAATGGTACCGCCGGCGCCGTGTACGCCAAAGGCGTCCAGCGCGTCATCATACCCGAAGATGGCCTTGATTTTTGTCACCATCAGGTAGCAAACGACGCCTGCGATTAATCCAATGGCCAGCGCGGGCATTGGGCCTACAAATCCTGAAGCGGGGGTGATTGCCACGAGTCCCGCCACCGCGCCAGAAATTGCACCCAAGGCGCTCGCGCGGCCGTTCTTGAGCCATTCCGCGGCGCTCCAGCCGAGCGCGGCCGCAGCCGCTGCGAAGTGCGTGGCCACAAAGGCGCTGGTTGCCAGGCTGCTTGCTGCCAGCGCGCTGCCAGCGTTAAAACCAAACCAGCCTACCCACAGCAAGCACGCGCCGATAAAACTCAGCACCAGGCTATGCGGCGGCATCGGTTGCTTCGGATAACCAGTGCGCTTGCCCATGTAAAGCGCGCAGACCAGCGCCGAAACGCCCGAAGAAATATGCACGACCGTTCCGCCAGCGAAGTCCAGGCAGGGAAACTTGCCTCCCACGGCGTTCAGCAATCCGCCTTTGCCCCAGACCATGTGAGCCAGCGGAGCGTAGACCACCAGGAACCAGAGCGTCATGAAAAGCACCGTTCCGCTGAACTTCATCCGCTCTGCCGTCGCGCCAGTAATCAATGCCGGCGTAATAATCGCGAACATCAACTGGTACACCATGAAGGTGGCCTGCGGAATCGTCCCCGCATAATCCGGATTCGGCTCGGCGCCAACGCCCCTCAAAAAGGCGTGTTCGAATCCCCCGATGACCGGCCCATTTCCGCCGAAGCACAAGCTGTATCCCACCAGAGCCCACAGGACGGTGATCAGCGCCATCAAGGCGAAGCTCTGCATCATGATCGCCAGCGTATTCTTCCGCCGCACCAGGCCGCCGTAAAACAGCGCCAATCCCGGCCCGGTCATCATCAGCACCAGCGCCGCGCTGACCAGCATCCACGCGTTATCACCCGCGGACTGTGCCGCTTTCACGTCCTTATCCAGCTGTGCCAGTTTGTCGTTTACGGCCTTGGGGATTTCCGGTGTTGCAGGAGAAGAAGCTGTCGTTGCGGGAGCTGCGGAGGAGGCGGGCAGTTGTTGCGCGGAGAGGGGAACGGCAGCGAGCAGGACGGCCCCAAGCACCAGGACAAGGCTGAAACTACACTTCCATCCTACGCACTTCATAGATATGTCCGCTCCGCTGGTTCTGGATTCGACTGCCGGGGACCCACCACTTCGTCGCCTGCATTATACGCAAGCGCGCCGCTCGTCATAGTTTGAAATTTTCATTTCCACGATTTGTTTTTCTGATGCACTGGACTGCTGTGACTGTCGACAATTTGCCCTGTAAACTTGAGGAACGGTTCCCTTTGTGCAACTTACTGCAACTTACTTTGTGCAACTTACCCTACAGCGTATAATGCCGTGCGGCATGGCCACGGCCATCCCGACCCAGAGAAAATGGATTGACGCATTGTCATGACTGACCGGCTGCCCATGGAAATCAACGTCCGCGAATCCGGCGGAATCTCGATCCTCGAAGTTCACGGACGGCTTACCATCGGTGAGCCAGCCGATCAGCTCCACGACGCGCTGCAATCCGTGATTCAAGGCGGCGCCAAGAAAGTGATCGTCGTCCTGAACGGCATTCCGCAGATCGACAGCTCTGGCATCTCCACCCTGGTGCGCATCTCCATCAAGCTGGCCCGCGAAGGCGGCGTCCTGCGTTTGGTCTGCGGCCAGGGCCGCGTCCGCGACGCCCTCACGGTAACCCGCCTCGTCGAAGCCATCCCCACCTTCGAATCTGAATCCGCCGCCCTCGCCAACTTCGCGTAGCTATACGAATTCAACGGAAGAAGTTTCCATATATTTGTATTTCGAGGAAAAATCCGGGAAGGATACCGGGTGAGGGCCCTAACCGCCCTTTTTCAATTCGGCGAGGACCAGCTTGGCCAGTTCTTTCAGCGTTTCGAACACGCCCACGCCCTGAATCGCCACGCCTTCTAACACCGGCTCGCCTTTTTTCTGCAGCTGCTTCGTCAATTCCGGCACGGACATTGCGTTGGGCAAATCGCGCTTGTTCAATTGCAGCACATAGGGAATCGTCGTGAAATTCAGGTTGTGCTCTTTCAAGTGCTCCATCAGGTTTTCCATCGTTTCGAAATTCGCGTCCAGCCGTTCTTCCTGCGAATCCGCGACGAACACCACGCCGTCCGCGCCCTTCAGGATGAGCTTGCGGCTGGCTTCGTAAAACACCTGGCCAGGCACGGTATATAAATGAAAGCGCGTCTTGAATCCGCGCACCGTTCCCAAATCCAATGGAAGGAAATCGAAGAAGAGCGTGCGGTCCGTCTCCGTTGCCAGAGAGACCATCTTGCCCTTCTGATTTTGTCCCGTGTGGTCGTAGATCCACTGCAGGTTGGCGGTCTTTCCGCCCAGACCTGGACCGTAGTACACGAGCTTGCAGTTAATTTCGCGAGCAGGAAAATTGATGAAAGGCACGTTATCGTTAACCCGAATTCGGCCACAAACTTATAGCATACGCGGCGCAGGCAGGCCAGCCTTCCCACCCCGTGTGTCACCTTGCATGTACCGCACCTACAGTGTCCGCGATTCTGCCCGGAACTCCACGTCCTATTTTGGCCCATGCCTCCGTTCGGTAACGGCTGTGGATTTTCCGCCTGCCAATGTGCCCCCGCGCACATCCGTTGACGCGCGAAACGGGCTCTGTTAGCATTCGCCCCATGGCAAAAGCGCGTAAGCCCTCTTCAGGCTCAGCAAGGCATTCCAAGGGCGCGGCGCGGAGTTCGTCTAAGTCAAAGAAAAAGAAGACTTTCCCTCCCCCTCCGCCCGCCCAGCGTGGGGGTGTGGAGTTGGTTGACCCGCGCGTCCAGGCACAGCTCAAAGTCTACGATGAAGCCCTGACCCTCTTTCATCAGCAGAAATTCGCCCGCGCCAAGCAGGAACTTGAAAAAGTCCTGGAAGGCCCCAGCAAGGAACTTGCGGATCGCGCGCGCATGCACCTGAAAATCACCGAGCAGCGCATGAAGCCGTCTCAGGAGCAGAATCCCCACACCGCGGACGAGCATTACCAGCGTGGCGTGGCGATGATGAACGTTGGCCGCTGGGATGATGCCCGCGAAAGTCTCGACAAGGCCCGCAAAGCCGCGCCCAAGGCCGACCACATTCACTACGCGCTAGCAGCGCTGGATTGTCTCACCGGCGAAGCCGATTCGGCGCTGGCCAATTTGAAGGTCGCGATTCAATTGCGCGCGGAAAACCGCTATCACGCGCGCAACGATGAAGATTTTGCTTTCCTCCAGGAAGACCCGCGATTCACCGAGCTGCTCTATCCGGAGAAAGACGGTACCGCCGGCTAGTGGGATAGGCTTTAGGCTGTCCGGTTTTTTCCTCTCTGTGCTCTCGGCGTCCGGTGCCTGCCCCGACCCGGTCGGGGTGATCTCTGTGTTAAATTCTCTTCTATAACATGACGCTGCTTCTGCCATCCCGAATGCCAGCATGAAAAAACACAAGTCCAAACCGAAAGCTCTTTCCCGCGGCTTCCGCGTCGTGGCTCTTGGCGGGGGCACTGGCCTCTCCACGCTCCTGCGCGGACTCAAGGAACTTGTTATCCGTCGCACCGACGAGCGCGCCAGCACCGAGCGCCCCATCGCCGACCTCGCCGCTATCGTCACCGTCACCGATGACGGTGGCAGTTCCGGCCGCTTGCGGCGCGAGAACCGCATTCTCCCGCCCGGCGACATCCGCAATTGCATGGTGGCGCTATCGAAAGATGAAGCGCTTCTTGGGCGGCTATTCCAATATCGTTTTCATGCGGGACGAGGCCTCATCGGCCACAATTTCGGCAATCTATTTCTCGCCGCGCTTACACACGTCACCGGTGATTTCACCGAAGCCATCCGCGTCAGCAGCAAAGTGCTCGCCATCCGCGGCCGCATTTTTCCATCGACGCTTTCAAACGTGCATCTGGTTGCCACGCTGGAAAACGGCCGAACCGTTCACGGTGAAACGCGCATTACCGCCAGCAAAGTGCCGATTAAGAAACTCAGGCTTTCCTCGCGCGGCGTCCGGGCGCTTCCCCCGGCCATTGAAGCTATCAAGCACGCGGATCTGATTCTTCTCGGCCCCGGATCGCTCTACACCAGCATTCTTCCGAACCTGCTCATTCCAGAAATTGCTGGCGCCATCGCGAAATCCACCGCTCCGCGCGTCTATATTGCCAATTTAATGACGCAGCCTGGCGAAACCGCCGGCTACGCGCTTGCGGATCATTTGCGGGCGATTCAGAAGCACGTTCCACGCCGCGTCATCGATTGGGTGGTCGCCAATCGCCAGCC
>JBGPIX010000016.1:0-30188 GCA_041485085.1 Candidatus Acidiferrum sp. | reverse complement strand
TTGTCGGCTCGGCGGCCAGCGTGTATCCGTCGCTGACGATCGGGGCGCGAGGAGCGATTCTGGCGCTGGCGTGCGCGCTCCCGGAAAAATGCGTGGCGCTATTCGAATTGTTCCAGCAAGGTCACCACGAGAAAGCGCGCGAGTTGCAAGCCATTCTTGTCCGGGCCTCAAAACTAATCGTTTCCGAACTCGGGATTGCCGGGGTAAAGTACGCCATGGATCAGCGCGGATACCGCGGCGGCATTCCTCGCCTTCCGCTGCAGCCTTTGCACCATGAACAAAAGAAACGCCTTACCGAACTGCTCGCCACTTTGGAACCGGCCGCGGTACGGGCATAGCCACGAAGAATCGACTCATTTGATGAGACGTTTTCCTGCGAGTATCATCTAACGGCTCATGGATTGCCGCGCCCTCACCTTCCGCCAGCTCCCCCATCAACCAAAGCTCTTTCTTGAATATTTCGATCACTTTGAGAAGGTGAAGTCCTTTTACGTTTATCCGCCAGCCATGCCGGCGGTGGCGCGCGCGGCTCGGAAGCTGGACTATCCTGAGGATCGAAGGGCCGAAGTAAGTTCCATTTTGCGTAATCAGAACATTGCCCTTGGGGCGGGAGCGGAAACGCTATCCAATTTGGACCGGCTGGAGAAAGGATCTGTGGCGGTTGTTTCCGGGCAGCAAGTGGGATTGTTTAGTGGGCCAGCCTACGCCATTTATAAGGCACTGACGGCGGTACAGATCGCAGAGGAGTTGACGCGGGGCGGAATTCCGGCGGTGCCGGTTTTTTGGATGGCGACGGAAGACCACGATCTCGACGAAGTACGCCACACGACATGGTTCGCCCAGGGGAAGCTGGTGCGTTTTGAATTGCCGGCTCCTTCGGATACGGGACAGCCGGTGGGACGGATTTCGCTCGGCGAGGAGATCGAGCCGCTGGTGCAGGAAGCGGCAGAGTTGCTCGCGAACCAGGGCAGCGATCTGCTGGCACAGTATTTGACCGAAAGCTACCGGCCAGAGGAAACGTACGGGAGCGCGTTCGGCAAATTATTTGCGCGACTCTTTGCGCAGCACGGCTTGATCCTGATGGACCCGCTTGATGCTGGTTTGCACAAGGTTGCAGCGCCGCTCTATCAGCATGCTCTGGCGGAACGCGATGCCTTGAATGAGAAGCTGTTGCAACGCGGGAAGGATTTGGACCACGCGGGATTCGATGCGCAGGTGAAGGTGACGTCACGCAGCACGCTGCTGTTTCGCATGGACGAAGGCGGGAGGCAGGTCATCACTGCGAGCGCCGAAAAATTTCAGTCCGGCGAAAAAACTTGGTCGCGCGAAGAACTGGTGCATCTGACGCACACGGAGCCGGAGAAATTCAGCCCCAATGCGATTTTCCGGCCGGTGGTGCAGGACTATCTGCTTCCTACCGCGGCATATATCGGAGGCCCAGCAGAGATTTCCTATTTTGCGCAGTCGGAAGTGGTTTATCGGCAGCTGCTTGGAAGAATGCCGGTGATGCTGCCGCGCTCGGGATTTACACTGATCGATGCCAAGGCCACTAAGCTTTTGCGCCGCTACGGCCTAAAGGTTGAAGATGTGTGGTCCGGTTCACAGGGATTGCGGCACAAAATGGAGCGGCAGTCCGTCTCCGGCTCGCTGTCGAAAAACTTCGACAGCGACCAGAAACAGATCGCGAAGATGCTGGCCCGGCTGGGTAAACAAATGGAAAACCTGGACCCAACGTTGAAGGGCACGGTGGAAAGAGCGCGAAAGAGAATCGAATATCACATCGAAAAACTGCGGCGGAAAGCAGGCCGCGCACAAGACCAGAAGAGCGGGCTGATCGCCGCGCACGAGCAGCACCTGGAGTCGCTGCTGAATCCGCACAAGGTGCTCCAGGAGCGGGAGTTGTGTTTGCTGCCGTTCCTGGCTCGCTGGGGTGCAAGCGGGCTCGGCGAGCTTCAGAAGCTTTCGAGTGGCAAGAAAATCGGGCACCACTTCATTCTTCAACTTCCGTAGTGTAGTGAATCATTCAAGCGATCAGGTTTTCCTCGTTGACGAAGAAACAAGAGCAAAAGCGGATTCCTCGCTGCGCTCGGAATGACAACTCGCGCTGGTCTTGCCAGGCAAGGGCGCAGCAGTGCTGCGCCCCTACAAAAACAACTCCGCCCCTCCGATAGGTTTGGTGTTGCCGCGTGCTAGAATCCCGGCGCCGTTCGGGGGCGGAGTCCATGCAGACATTGATTGTGAAGACGGATCGACGGACGCAGCTTGTGGACGTGACGGCGCAGGTGCAGAAGGCGGTTGCGTCGTCCGGCGTGGCCACCGGTGTTTGCCATTTGTATGTGCCGCACACGACGGCGGCGATCACCATCAACGAATGCGCGGACCCGGATGTGGCGAGCGACGTGGAAGGAGCGCTGGACCGGCTGATTCCGGCGACGGGGCCTTACCGGCACAGCGAGGGGAACTCGGACTCGCATGTGAAGGCGGTGCTTGTTGGCGCTAGCCAGTACATCCACGTGGAGGCAGGGAAACTGGTGCTTGGGCGCTGGCAAGGCGTGTTCTTCTGCGAGTTCGATGGGCCGCGGGAGCGGCGGTTACAGGTGAAAATCGTCGCGGATTGAGTCCGAGGCTTGAAGTATACTGGTTGGGGACTCCCGCACCCCTCCCCCGTTTTTTCAAAAGTGTTGATTCTAAAGAGAGTTAAAGCCGTTTAGAATCAACACTTCCATAAGTATTGATTCTAAAGGGGCTTAGATTGCACCAGAATTGTGCAAGACGAGCCTTTTGGTAAGTGCTGGTTCCAAGGGGATCTGCTAGGCCACGAACAATGGCACTCGCTCCGACTCCACGCAAAAGTACCTACGCAATTAAGTAGCATAAGCAACCCCTTCCAGTCAAGCGGATTTTAACAACCGAACAACTAGGGGCGCGATGGAATAGCCCGGGTCCAGGAGAAGGACTGCCCCGGATTCACTGTTTCGTCTCCGTCCGCAGGCGTGCCAGAATCCGACCGAGTGGTTGGATTGGGACGCGGGTGTGCTAGAGTTTTTGGGTGATGAGGAAGATTGGGATTTACGTGCAGGTGCCGTTCTGTCAGACGAAGTGTACTTATTGTAATTTTCATACGGGAGTGGTGTCGACGGCGCGGTTTGCTCCTTATGTGGAGGCGGTTTGCGGGGAGATTCGGGGGCATCGGGAGTTGTTGAAGGCGGCGGGGGTGGAGTGGGATGGGCGTTTGGGCGTCGGCGGAGGGCGCAGCGGTGCTGCGCCCCTACAAAGAAACGGTGAGAAGCCGTGCGAGATTGGAGGGCGGCCCGCCTCAGAAGGCGGCCCCTACAGGGAGAACAACTTCGCTGTCGACACGGTTTACGTTGGCGGGGGAACGCCCAGTCTGCTGGACCCGGGTCATCTGCAGAACATATTGGATGCGATTCGGGAGACGTTCAATCCGGGTGCTGGAGCAGGCGATGGAGGTCGGAAAAGCGGCGGCGAGCCGCCGCACTCCCAAAAGGAGCGGCCCGCCTCCCCGACCCGGTCGGGGCAGGCTCCAGGCGGGCCCTACAGGGAGAGTATTAAGGAAGTGACGCTGGAGGCGGACCCGGAGACGGTGGAGGCGGGGAAGGCGGCGGCTTGGGTAGCGGCGGGGATCAACCGGGTTAGTTTTGGGTTGCAGTCGTTTGTGGACAAGGAATTGGTGGCGGCGGGGCGGATGCATCGGCGGGCGGATATTTACCGGGCGGTGCCGATCTTGCGGAAGGCGGGGATAGGGAACATCAGCTTTGATTTGATTGCGGGGTTGCCGCACCAGACGAAGGAGAGCTGGCGGCAGTCCTTGGAGGAACTCGTAGGGATGGCGCCGGAGCATGTGTCGGTTTATCTGCTGGAGATTGATGAGGGCAGCCGGCTGGGGAAGGAGTTGCTGCAGGGTGGGGGGAGGTACAGCGCGGGGGCGGTGCCTAGCGAAGATGAGATGGCGGAGTTTTATGAGATGGCGCAGGAAGCGCTGGGGGCGGCGGGGTATCATCATTACGAAATATCGAATTGGGCGAAGCCAGGGTTTGAGTCGAAGCACAATTTGAAATATTGGCGGCGGGAGCCTTACCTGGGATTTGGGGCGGGGGCGCATTCGTTCTCGGGGACGGAGCGCTGGGCCAATGCGCATGATGCGGCGGCTTATGTGGGTGCGATTCAGGGAGGTGCAATCCAAGGAGCACAGCCAGGATTCATCGCGCCAAAACCGCGCGATGGGGCAGAGGCGGCTGTGCCACGGTTGCCGGTGGAGCAGCATGAAGTTTTGACGGCGGAGAGTGCGTTGGAGGAGGAATTGTTTTTGGGGTTGCGGCAACTGGATGGGATTGATGTGGGGCGGATCGAGCGGGAGTATGGAGTGAACCTGGCGGAGCGATTTGATCCGTTGGCGTTGGCGGGATTGGTGGAGCGCGATGGGGGCTTGGTGCGGCTTGCTCGGGGGAGACTGAGCGTTTCTAATGAGGTGTTTGTGGAGTTGATGAGGTAAAGAAGCTGAGGAAATATAAACGCAGAGACGCAGAGAGCGCGGAGCAGAAAAGAAGGAAAAATATTTAACACAGAGTGCACTGAGGTCAGAGCACGGAGTTCACAGAGAAGAAGAGAGAATAAGAATATGAGTTACACGGTGGCGAAGGGGAATCAGCGGGTGGATCCGGATCAACTAACAGAGGCGGGGAAGATTCCGGCAGGCGTGGTGGATCTGCGGAGCGATACGGTGACGCGGCCGACGGCGGAGATGCGGCGGGCGATGGCGGAGGCGGAGGTTGGGGATGACGTGTACGGAGAGGACCCGACGGTCAACAAGCTGGAGAAGCGAGCGGCGGAGATTTTTGGGAAAGAGGCGGCGCTCTTTGTTCCTACCGGTTGCATGGGGAATCTCATTTGCATCAAGGTTTGGACGCATCACGGCGACGAGGTGATTTGCGAAGAACGCTCGCATGTGAATTTGTATGAATTGGCTTCGATGTCGGCGATTGCGGGTTGCATGCCGCGGGTGGCGCGCGGGGAAGACGGGATTTTGACCTGGAAGCAGATCGAGGCGGTGATCCGGCCGAAGATTTACTACGATTCGCAGACGGCGCTGGTGTGCCTGGAAAATACGGCCAACATGGCGGGAGGGACGGTTTATCCGACCGCGCAGGTGGAGGATATTTGCGACCACGCGCACAAGATGGGGTTGAAGGTGCATCTGGACGGGGCGCGGATTTTTAATGCGGCGACAGCGCTGGGAGACCATGTGGCGGTGATGACGCGAAAAGTGGATTCGGTGATGTTTTGTTTGTCGAAGGGGCTGGGTGCGCCGGTGGGATCGATGATTGCGGGGACGAAGGCATTTATAGAGAAGGGGCGAGTGTACCGGAAGATGTTTGGCGGAGGGATGCGTCAGGCGGGCGTGATTGCGGCCGCGGGATTGATTGCGCTGGAAAAGTCGCCAGCGCGGTTGCACATCGATCAGGAGAATGCCAGGCGGCTGGCGGAGGGGATTGCGGAAATCCCGGGGCTGACGATCGATCCGAAGAAAGTACGGTCGAACATCGTGATTTTTGATTGCTCGAAGACGGGGAAAACGGCAGTGGAGTTGTGCGATGCGCTGCATCCGCACGGAGTGTGGGCACAGGATACGGCGGTGTATTCGGTGCGGGTGGTTACGCATTGCGACGTGGACCGAGCTGGCGTGGAACGGGCGCTCGTGGTGCTGAAGGAAGTGGTGGCGAAAACGCAGAAGGCAGGCGCGTGAAGGGTGGATCAGACGAGCGGGCCGGGATTCTTGAGATAACGATTCACCAGAGCGTCGGCAGTGCGATAGACAAAAGCGAGAACGGTTGGGGTGGGATTGGCGGAAGCGTTTTGGGGAAACGTCGATCCTCCCAGGATGAAGAGATTTGGGAGCTGCCAGTGCTGCAAGTAAGGGTTGACGACGGAGTGGGCGGGAGAGCTGCCCATAATGGTGCCGCCCTGGACGTGAGTGCTCTGATATCGCGTTGCGTCGTAGTGGCGCAGGCCTGAAAACGGATTGATTTCCGTTGCCCCCATGGCGCGAGCAATTTCGACAGCTTTGGCGGTGGCGAAATCGGCCATGTTGCGCTCGTTGTCGCGCCAGTCGAGAGTGAGACGGAGAAGCGGATCGCCGAGCTTGTCCTTATAAGTAGAATCCAAATCCATGAAATTGTTCTTATAGGAGAGATGCTCGCCTGTGAAGGTGATGGTGCCAGTGCGGTCGTAATAGGAAACGGCGGCTTTCTTCCATTCTGAGCCCCAAGTGGCTTTCACCGAGCGCGGAAGCGCTCCGAAACTGGCGATGGGCTGGAAGCCGTATGCCCGCGCTGAGAAGAATCCGCCGCGCAAGAAGGGCAGCGAGCCGCGATCAAAGACGTCGCCGTCGAGGTCGCTCATGAGGCTGCCCGCGGAACCCGAACCCATAAAGCGATTGAGAGGTTTGCTAAAAAAAGCGGTCGCCGCCGGAATACTGATCTGGTGAGTGAGATTGCTTCCGACGGTGCCGCGGCCAGAAGCAGGATCGTAGGACTCGCCGATGCCGGAGAGAAGGAGCAGGCGAGTATTGTTGAAGGTCCAGGAAGCGAGAAAGACCAGGGCAGCGGGCTGAAAGACTTCCTCGCCATGGTCGTTGATGTAGGTGACACCGCGGGCCGCGGATTTCGGGGCGGAATCGAAGAGAATGCGGCGAACCCAGGCCCCGGTGCGCAGAACGATATTTTTGCGTTTTTGAATGATGGGAAGCAGAAGATTGGTGGGCTGGGCCTTGGCGCCGACCATGCAGCCGAATCTTCCGCAGAATCCGCAATAGGTGCAGGCACCGCGAGAGATGCCATCGGGATTGGTGTAAGACTGACTGATGGTGGCGGAAGGCGCGGTATAGGGATGATAGCCGAGCGATTTGGCGGCGTCGCGAAAAAGAGCGGCGAAATAAGGGACCTTGGTAGGTGGAGTGGGGTATTCTTCGCTGCGCCAGCCTTCGAAAATGTTTCCGCCGGCGATTTGTTTTCCCTTCAGATTTCCAGCCTTGCCTGAAACACCGAGCAATTTCTCGGTTTGCGTGTAATAAGGTTCCAGTTCGTCGTAGGTGACGCCCCAGTCGCGGATGGAGAGGTCTTTGGGAAGCGCATCCGCGCCGTATTTGGCGGTGGTTCGAGAGAACAATTCGAAACAGTCGGGAAGAAACCTGGGGCACTGTGCGTTCCAGTGTTCGCCGGAACCGCCGACGCCGGCGCCGATCTGGAACGAGCCGTGTTGGCGCAGGGGAAGTGCGCGCTGGCTGGGGTTGTGGCGGAGTGTGACGGTTTCCTGGGAGAGATCCTGCATCATGCGCAAGCGGATGGCGTAATCGAGTTCGTCCATGGCGTCGGCATAGTCGGATGTCTGTCTTGGGAGGCCGCGCTCGAGGACAACGATGGAGAGTGGGGTGCGCGAACCGAGTTCTTTGGCCATGAGCAGGCCGGCCCAGCCTCCACCGATGATTACCACGTCGACGGCGGGGAGAGTCTTCATGATTCGTCCTCGCTGGGACGGAGCTTTTTTCCAGTGACTTGGGTGAGGCTGGCGGGCTTGGGGCGGAAGGCTTCGCCGTAGTATTTTTCGACTTCGTCGAAGTTGCTCATACGCGGGCCGGGGAAGCCGACGAGTTGCCAGCCAACCATCCCGGCATTGCCGCCGTGCATGGGGTCGCAGAACATTCCTTCGATGGTGTTCTGGCGGAGGAGAGCGAAGAAAACGGAGGATTCGATTTGCTGCAAAGCTTTGTCCTGGCTGGCGGCTGGCAGGAGATGAAAATCATTCAGGCCCTTCAGTCCTTCGCGATAGATTTGGCGCGGGGTTTCTTTGCCTTGATAACCGAGTTCACGCGGGGCATCTTCGAAGGGAGGCTGCGTGTAGCGGTAGCGATCGCGGCCGTAGGAACCGGCGAGTTGGCGGTCGATGTAGACGGCGACGCCTGCTTCGCGCGCGCCGGGGCCGGATTCGTCGGAGGGGAAGATGCGCGAAGCAGCAGCGGCGACAATCAGAGCCTCGGTCTCGGTGAAAAAGCGAAGCGGAATGCAGACTGGTTTTTGCTCGGAGGCGAGGAGAGAGGCTTTGCGATCGAGAGAATAGACGAGGACGCCACCGAGGGTTGCTGCTGAAAGAGTGAGGAAATGGCGGCGGCGCATGCGCAGGAAGTCTACCAGAGGGATGAATGGCAGGAAGAAGAAATCGCAATTTTTCCGGTGGATGAGCGTGACCAAGATGAGCACGTGAAGCAGCCGCGCAATTAGGGAAAGCGAGTACTGTGGTATAAATTATATTTGGGCTGAGTATAGCGAGAGCACATAGTCGCACCGGAGAAACCGTGGACTTCAGCTTTACTGAGGAACAGCAACACCTGCGTAAAAGTGTCCGTGAATTTGCCGAGGGCGAAATCGCACCGCATGTAATGGAATGGGACGAAGCGTCCCATTTTCCGGTGGAGATCATGCCCAAGCTGGGCGAGATGGGGCTGCTTGGGGTCATATTTCCGGAACAGTATGGCGGCGCAGGGCTGGGTTACATCGAATACGCGCTAGCGATTGAAGAATTGGCGCGCGTGGATGGCTCGGTGGGATTGATTGTGGCGGCGCATAATTCGCTGTGCTCGAACCACATCTTCAAGTTTGGGACCGAGGAGCAGAAGAAAAAGTATCTAGTGCCGCTGGCGTCCGGGAAAGCGATTGGGGCGTGGTCGCTGACCGAGCCGGAGGCGGGTTCGGACGCGGGGGGAACGCGAACGACGGCGGTGCGCGATGGCAAGCATTGGGTGTTGAATGGCGCGAAGACTTTTACGACCAATGGGCACTATGCGAACTTTTGCGTGGCGATGGCGGTCACGGATAAATCGAAGGGCTCGCACGGAATCAGCGCATTTATTTTGGAAAAGGGAATAAGTGGATTCCGGCCGGGGAAAAAAGAAAACAAGCTAGGGATGCGAGCGAGCGACACTTCGGAAGTGATTTTCAGCGATTGCCGCGTGCCGCAGGAGAATTTGCTTGGGCCGGAAGGCGAAGGATTCACGGGGAGCTTGAAGATTCTCGATGGCGGACGAATTTCGATCGCGGCGCTGGCGCTGGGGATGGCTCAGGGCGCGCTGGAAGCGGCTACGAAGTACGCGAAACAGCGGAAACAGTTTGGCCAGGCGATCAGCGAGTTTCAGGCGGTGCAGTTCAAGCTGGCGGACATGGCCACGCAGGTGGAAGCGGCGCGTCTGCTGGTTTATCAGGCGGCGTGGCTGGCGGATAAGAAGGATGTGCGCTTCACGCGCGAGTCGAGCATGGCGAAACTTTTTGCAAGTGAAATTGCGGTGAGTGTGGCCAACGAGTGCGTGCAAATTCACGGCGGGTATGGATTCATCAAAGATTATCCCGCGGAGAAGTATTACCGCGACGTGAAACTGTGTACCATCGGCGAAGGCACCAGCGAAATCCAAAAATTGGTGATTGCCCGGCAGCTTCTTGGAAAGAAATAATAGGGTGATGCGCCTGCCCGCCTCAGAAAGTTCCATAGGAAAAATATGAGTGTGCCCGTTGAAAAGTGGGCGGAACAGGTACGCGCGGGCGACGTGCGCGCGGTGTCGCGCGCGATCACGGCGATTGAAAATCACCAGTCCGAAGCGGAAGCGCTGCTACGGCTGTTGTTCCCACACACGGGGCAGGCGTATCTGACCGGAGTAACGGGCGCGCCGGGAACGGGGAAGAGTACGCTCGTAGACCGACTGGCAAGCTATCACCGCAAGAGACAGGAACAGGTGGGCGTGATTGCGGTCGATCCGACGAGCCCTTATTCCGGCGGGGCCATTCTGGGCGACAGGATTCGAATGCAGGGGCATGCGGGGGATGCGGGGACATTCATTCGATCGATGGCCACGCGCGGATTTCTCGGAGGGCTTGCGCGAGCGACAGCGGAAGTAGCATTGTTGCTGGACGCGGCGGGAAAGAAGCACGTGCTGATCGAGACAGTCGGTGTGGGCCAGGATGAAATCGACATTGTGCGGCTGGCGGATTGTGTGCTGGTGGTGCTCGTTCCGGGGCTTGGTGATGACATTCAAAACATGAAAGCCGGGCTGATGGAGATTGGCGACATTTTTGTTTTGAACAAAGCCGATCGTGAAGGCGCGGACCGGCTGGAGCAGCAATTGCTGGCTATGTTGTCGCTGGTGATGCCGCGCGACGGGTGGCATCCTCCCATTGTGCGCACCGTAGCTACGGAGAACAAGGGAATTGAGGAATTGGCCGAGACGGTTGCGAAATTTCAGAAACATTTCGAAACAAGCGGACAGCGCCGGCGAAAACACATCGAGCACTGGAAAAACCGCTTGATCGAGCTGCTGGAATCGCGGTTGCTGGAACGGGCCTTAGGCGGAGCGGGCGGCGAGGCGCGGCTGGCCGAATTGGCCGGGGAAGTTGCGGACCGGAAGAGGGATCCGTTTTCGGCCGTGAACGAAATCCTGAAGACGAGCGGCCTTCACGGCTAGAGGAGGAAGAAATGACGACGAAGAAGGGAAGTAAAGCGAAGAGCGCAACCTCCGGTGCGCAGGCGGAACTCGGTATCATCGGCGGGAGCGGGCTGTATGCCATGAACGGATTGACGAACATGCGCGAGATTCGCGTGGGAACGCCGTTTGGCGAACCTTCGGACGCGATCGTGCTTGGGACGCTGGAAGGGAAGAGGGTGGCATTTCTTGCGCGGCACGGCCGCGGGCACCGCATCTTGCCGGGAGAGATCAACTATCGCGCGAACGTCTACGCGATGAAGCTGCTGGGAGTGGAGCGCATCATCTCGGTGAGCGCGGTCGGTTCGTTGAAAGAAGATTTGCGGCCGGGAGAATTTCTGGTCGCAGACCAGTTTTTCGATCGCACGAAGAATCGCATTTCCACTTTTTTTGGCGAGGGAATCGTTGCGCACCTGGCGTTTGCGCATCCCACGTGCGGACAATTATCGAGCGCGCTTGCGGATGCCTGCGTTCATGAAGCCGTGATGGTGCATCGCGGCGGCACATACATCTGCATCGAAGGGCCGCAATTTTCCACGCTGGCCGAGGCGGAGGTGCACCGGCAACTGCGTTTTGAAGTGATCGGCATGACGAATGTGACGGAAGCGAAATTGGCGCGGGAAGCGGAAATCTGCTACGCGACGATCGCGATGATCACGGACTATGACTGCTGGCATCCGGAGCACGAGTCGGTCACGGCGACACAGATTATCGCGACCTTGAATCAAAACGCGGAGAATGCGCAGAAGGTGCTGCGAACGGCGGTTCGGGAGATGCCAGCGGCGAGGTCCTGCAAATGCGGGTCGGCGCTGCAACACGCGCTGGTTACGGATTTGAAGATTGTCCCCGAGGCGACAAAGAAGCGGCTGGCAGCAATCATCGGAAAATATATTTCATAGGAGAGACGCGTGTCCTTACTTGTTGTGGGATCTGTCGCTTTTGACGCTTTGGAAAGCCCTTATGGAAAGGTGGACCGCGCGCTTGGTGGCGCGGCCACGTATTTTGCCGTGGCCGCCAGTTTTTTTACGCACGTAAATCTTGTGGGGATTGTGGGGGACGACTTCACGGAAGTGGACGCACGGATTTTCCACGGGCGGACCATCGATATTGATGGCTTGGAACGCGCGACGGGGAAGACGTTCTTCTGGGCCGGGCGTTATTCCGAGAACTTGAACGAGCGCGTGACACTGGCAACCGAACTGAATGTATTCGCGGAGTTCAAGCCTCGCCTGCCGGACAAGTACCGCAGCTCAAAATATGTTTTCCTCGCAAACATCGCGCCCGATTTGCAGCGGGACGTGCTTCACCAGGTGAAGAAGCGCCCGAAAGTCGCCGCGCTGGATACCATGAACTACTGGATCGAGCGGACCAACGCGGAATTGCGGGAAACGCTGAAACACGTGGATATTCTGATGATCAATGACTCGGAGACGCGCGAGCTTTCGAACGAGCACAACTTGCTACGCGCGGCCAAGCACATTTTTAAGATGGGGCCTACGACGCTGGTGGTGAAGCGCGGAGAGTACGGCGCCATGATGGTGGACAAGCGCGGCGTCTTCTGGGTGCCGGCTTTCCCGCTCGAAGAGCCGCACGATCCCACCGGCGCAGGCGACAGTTACGCCGGCGGCTTCATGGGCTATCAGGCGGGGAGCGGTGATAAGAGCGACGCTGCGCTGCGACGCGCCATGGTTTACGGCTCCGTGCTGGGGAGTTTTGCCGTCGAAAAATTCGGGCTCGACCGGTTGCGGCACCTGAAGCGCAGCGAGATACACGCCAGGGCACGCCACTTTTCAAAATTGACGCAATTTAAACTGTAAATCAGTAAAATTTCGCTCAGGCGGGCAGTGGGTACCGCTGGCGATGCTTTCTCTTCAAGAAATATTTTTGCGGCTGACCGTTGCTGCTGCGCTCGGCGCGGTCATCGGCATTGAGCGCGACCTGCGGCGCAGGCCCGCGGGTGTGCGCACCAGCCTGTTTGTCTGCCTGGCGACGGCGCTGTTCACCATTCTTTCCGGCGAGATTGCTCGCGCCTTAGGGGACACGGGAAGCACTCGAATCGCATCCAATATCGTTCAGGGCATCGGTTTTCTGGGCGCGGGCGCGATTTTGCGCGAGTCGGGCGGTGTGGTGGGAATGACTACCGCTGCCACTATTTTCGTGGAAGCCGCAATCGGAATGGCCGCGGGCGGCGGCCTTTACTCCGTGGCCGTTTATGCCACGGGCCTCGTGCTTTTCGGTTTGATCTGCGTCGGATGGGTAACGCAGCGCTTTAATTTGAAGTTCCGGAATATGTTGTTCCGGGTCACCACCAGCCATGCCGACAGTGTCGCAACGGAAGTGCAGAGACTGATGGTCAGCATGAAAATACCGCTGCAGCATTTTCGGGTTTCCATGGCGGGGGCGGACTCTATTGTTGAATTCGAATCCGATGTGAGCCACAGCCAGCAAGAGACGATTCTGGCCCAACTAAATCGTGAGGGCGTAATCACCGAAGTCATTCCGGTCGAGGGCCGTCACGAATGACCGGAAGCGACGGGACTCCTCGAAAGCCCAGGGCGCTTGCCGCCGGTTCGCGGCTGGGTGTATTTGCCCCGGCGTCTCCCGCGGAATCCGTGGAAATGATCGCCGGGCTTGCGGAATTGAACCGGCTCGGACTTCAAGTGGCAATAAATCAAGACAGCAAAGCGGAGGGGTATTTCGCCGGGTCGTCCCTGGAAAGAGTAGGCGGATTTCAAAGCGCCATGCTTTCCGATCAAGTGGATGGGTTGGTCGCCTTGCGGGGCGGCTACGGTTCAAACTACTTGTTGGACTATGCGCTGGAGAAGAGCCTGCCCAGTCCGAAGTGCGTGATAGGGTTTAGCGATATTACTTCGCTGCAGATCTATCTATGGCAGCGATGTCGCTGGGTAACTTTCTACGGTCCCATGGTCGCGGCGGGCCTCAACTCTGGCGCCGGCGTGCGCAAAGGCTATGACGAAGAGTCTTTCGTTCAGGCCATCGGGAAGACCGACGGTGGATGGAAGCTCCGGTTACGCGGGGAGCCGATGCTGACGGGCAAGGCCACTGGGAGAGTGCTGGGCGGCTGCATGACTTTACTGGAAGCCACCATCGGAACGCCTTGGGAATTGGACACGAAAGAGTCGATACTCGTCATGGAAGACCGCGCGATGAAACCTTATCAGGTGGATCGCGTGCTGATGCATCTGAAGCAGGCGGGAAAATTCGAGGGAGTGCGTGGAATTGTGCTGGGAGATTTTCCGGAGAGTGAACCGGCGGTCGCGGGCGCCCCGACCGTCAAAGAAATCTGCGCGCGAATTCTACGGCCGCTAGGCGTCCCAATCGTGTTCGGTACGCCGATTGGGCATACCATGCGGCCGATGGTCACGATACCGCTGGGCATCAATGCACGCTTGGACGCCGACGGAGAAGGTACGCTCGAATTTCTGGAACCGGCGGTGGTGGCTTGAGCGCAACGAAACATGTGCATGTCATTGGGATTGGCGGATCGGCGATGGCGCCGTTGGCCGGGATGCTGCGGGAGCACGGCTTTCGCGTGACTGGTTCGGATTCCGGAGTTTATCCACCCGCGTCAACATTGCTCGAAAGTCTCGGAATTTCCTTCTTCAAGACGTTTGACGCGGCGCACATGCAGCCGACGCCAGACCTGGTGGTGATCGGCAATATCATCGCGCGCGGGAATCCGGAGCTCGAGGAAGTGCTGGATCGAAGAATTCCTTATCGCTCGATGCCGGAAATATTGGAGGAAGTCTTTCTTCCGGAAAGGCATTCGATTGTCGTCAGCGGGACGCATGGAAAAACGACTACGACGGCGATGCTGGCGTGGATTTTTCACACCGCGGGTAAACGGCCGAATTTCCTCGTGGGTGGCGTGGCGGAGAACTTTGGGAAGAGTTATGGGCTTGGTGGCGGGGAAGAGTTCATCCTCGAAGGCGATGAGTATGAAACGGCCTTCTGGGACCGCGGACCGAAATTTTTTCACTACCACCCCGATGATCTGATTGTCACCTCGCTGGAATACGACCATGCGGACATTTATCCCGATTTTGAGACCTACCAACTGGCATTCCGCCGGCTGGTCAATCTTGTTCCCCGGCTTGGCCGCGTGGTCATTTGGGGCGACACGGAAGATTCCGGGCTGGCGTTGCGTCGCGCGGCGGAAAAGGCCTTTTGCCCGGTGGAAACGTACGGTTTCAATCCTGGGAATGATTGGCTGGCGAGCCATTTTGCAATTGCGGGCGAAACGATGAGGTTTCGCGTGACGCACAAGGGAACGGCGTTCGGGAAATTTCAATTGGTGGCCACCGGGCGGCACAATGTTTTGAATGCCATGGCGGCGCTGATTGTGGCGCAGGGGCGCGGCATTCCGGTTGAAGCTATCTCCGAAGGGCTCGCGACGTTTCGCAGCGTGAAGCGTCGAATGGATGTGCGGGGCGAAATTGGAGGAGTGCTGGTCGTCGATGACTTCGCGCATCATCCCACGGCGGTGAAGGCGACCATCGAAGCCGCGCGTGGGCGCTGGCCCGGGCGGCGGCTCTGGGCCATTCTTGAGCCGCGGTCCAATTCCATGCGACGGAAGGTGTTTCAGGATGCGCTGCCTCAGGCGCTCGCATTGGGCGACCGTGTCATCCTCGGAGGGGTCTTTCGCGCTCAGCAATTGGGCGGAGAGAATCGCCTAGACCCCGAGAGCGTGGCAGAAAGTGTCCGCACTCTTGGCAAGGACGCCAGGGTGTTTCCCAGTTCCGATGCCATTGCGGAGCACCTTGGGAGCGAAGCAAGACCTGGAGACCTCTTGCTCATTATGTCCAACGGCAGCTTTGATGGTCTGTGCGAGAAACTTGTGAAGCAACTTGGCACGGCCGCCCAACTTGCAAGTGAGGCTAAGTCTCGGTGATCTTTCCTTCCGCTCGAAGCAGGCTGCTGCTCCCAGCCATTCTCTGCCTTTTCCTGAATTTGATTTTTGGCTCCTTCGCCCAAGCAACAATTCAATACACTGTCAGCCTGGATCATCCCGAAAAGCATCTTTTTCACGTGACGATGACCATTCCCGATGTGACGAATGAAGTGACGGTGCGCATGGCGGCTTGGAATGCCCTCTACCAGATCCGCGATTTCAGCAGTCACGTGCAGCAAGTGGAGGCGTTTGCTGGTTCCCAGAAATGCGCGATTGAGAAAATAGACAAGCAAACGTGGCGGATCAAGGGTACGGGAACGATCAAGATTTCATATGCGACTTATTGGGATGAAGTGGGCCCTTTTGCTTCGCAGTTAAATGCCGAGCATGCCTTCATCAATCCGGCGATGATCCTTTTCTATGTCCCGGAACGACGCTCCGAGAATGTGGAATTGGGTATACCGAATCCACCCGATACCTGGAAGGCGGCAAGTGCTTCCAACGGTGGATTCGAAGCGGTGGGGGCCGCGCGGAAGTACTTCTTCAATGCTCCTAACTATGATGTGCTCGCGGATGGGCCTATCGAGGTAGGCAGATTCGAAGAATTTCAATTGAGTGGCTTCAATCCTGAGATCCGAGTAGTAATTCACGGGGACAACTGGAGCAAGAAACACGTCGAAGAGGATCTTCGGCGCATCTGCAATTACGAATTGAAGCTCATGGGTGGAGCGCCGTTTGAGCACTACACATTTATTCTCCACATTGGTAAAGGAGCCGGTGGCGGTGGCATGGAGCACGCGAACTCGACCGCCATTGGCGCTTATTCGGATGAGTACGTGGCGGGCGTCGCGGCGCATGAATTCTTTCACCTGTGGAACGTGAAGCGTATTCGCCCGGCAACGCTGGACCCTGTGGACGATACGAAGGAGCAATACACGCGCGCGCTGTGGTTCGCCGAAGGCGTGACGAATACCTACGGTTCGCTCACGCTCGTGCGCAGCGGCATCTGGAGCAAAGAGCAGTTCTACGGGGACCTCGGCGAACAGATCACGGAGCTGGAAGGGCGCCCGGCCAACCGCTGGCAGAGCGCGGAGCAGTCCAGCCTCGATGCCTGGCTGGAAAAATATCCGCTCTACAATCAGGCGGAATACAGCGTCTCGTATTACACGAAAGGGCAGGTGTTGGGAGACTTGCTGGACATTGTGATTCGCGACCGCACAGAAAATGCGAAGAGCCTGGATGATGTCTTGCGCGCGATGAATACGAATTTTGCGAAGCAAGGAAAAACGTATCGAGACAGTCTGGATGTTCAGTTGACCGCCGAGAGCGTTGCCGGCGGCTCGTTCGAGGACTTTTTCGGAAAATACGTGGATGGGACAGAGCCGTTCCCGTACCGACAGATTTTGGCGTTGGCCGGCTTGACCCTGCGAACCGTGGAGCACCTGAAACCGGTGCTTGGTTTTTCCCTCGAGCACGAACCGAACGGACCGCTTGCGGTGAGCGCGGTCGATTCCGAAGGGGCGGCAGCGCGGGCGGGCTTGCGCATTGGGGACGTCGTCGTCAACTGGAACGGTGGAGAAGCGCCCCGGCGAGTAGAGCGCTGGCTGCAAGGGCAGAAGGCGGGCGATTCGCTGAAGCTGCGCGTTCGCAGGGAAGACAAGGAGATGACGTTGGAATTTCGGCTCGGCGAAACCAAGGAGGTTCTTTACCAGGTGGTCGAGGATTCACACGCCGGCGAAAAGGCGCGCCACATTCGAGAGGGGATGCTTCGCGGGGAGACCAGTGCGGTCGCCGTTCACTAACGACGCGGTCGGTTCACGTTTCGCTTGACCAGGGCCGCCGGATTCGAGAAAGTTTGCCTGCCCATGCTGCGCACACTGTTCATTGCCGTTTTCCTGTCACTTTACATCCTGATCGTCGGGCCGCCGCTGATCGTCTATGCCTGGATCACGCACAATCCCGATCCGGTTTACTGGGCGGGAGTGAAAGGCGTGATGTTTTTTGTGCGGGCCGTGGGAGTGCGGGTGCGCGTGCTGGGGCTTGAACGCATCCCTCCCGGCGTGTGCCTGTTTGTGGCGAATCACACCAGTTCCGCGGATGCGCCGGCGGTTGTCGGCGCGATTCCTCGCAGGATCGCGGTGATTCTGAAAGCGTCACTCTTCAAGTTTCCGATCGTGGGGCAAGCTTTCTCGTCGGCGCATTTCATCCCCGTGGATCGCAGTGCACATGATTCCGCTGTCGCCAGTGTGGAGAAAGCCGCCGAGGCTCTCCGCGGGGGGCAATCCTTTTTGATTTATCCGGAAGGCACGCGCAGCCCCGATGGCCGCCTTCAGCGGTTTAAGAAGGGTGCTGTGGTGATGGCCATCAATGCGGGCGTGCCGATCGTCCCAATGGTTTGCTCCGGCGCTCACCGTATCATGGAGAAACGATCGCTGGTGATTCATCCTGGAGAGATTGTGGTCGAATTCCTTGATCCAATCCAGACTTCAGGGTATTCGATCGAACAGCGGGATATTTTGAACGAGAAGATTCGGGCGGCGATGGCAGCAAGCCTGCCTCCGGACCAGCGGCCTCTCGATGCTCCAGGAACTGTTGCCGAACCAGTGGCGTCTTAACTCGTTCGCGATTGTGCGCGTTTCTTAACGCGACTTCAGCTTTTCGATTTCAGCTTCCAGTTCACGAACGCGCCTCTGCAGGTCGGGCATGCGATTCAGTGCGGCCGCATTCTTGAGCCATTGCTTGTGCTCGACGCAGGGCGAACCGGAGTAATGCTTGTCTCCGGCGAGGTCGTGCGGTATTCCGCTCTGAGCCGTGAGCAGCGCGCGATCGCCGATAGTGATGTGGCCGCCAGAGCCGACTTGCCCCGCAAGAATGCAATCGTTGCCGACCTTGGTTGAGCCGGCGAGGCCTACTTGGCCGCAAAGTAACGTATTTGTGCCGATGCGCGAGCCGTGGCCGACGAGAACCAGATCGTCGATCTTGGTGCCGCGGCCGATGTGCGTTTCGCCGACAGTGGCGCGGTCGATGCACGAATTGGCTTGCACCTCGACGTCGTCTTCGAGCACCACGCAGCCTGCTTGCAGGATTTTGCGATAGCTGCCGTCCTTCTGCTTTTCAAATCCGAAACCGTCTGCCCCGAGAATTACGCCGTCTTGCAGGACCACGCGATTGCCAATGCGGCAGTGTTCCCGGACTACCACGTGGGCGTGAGAGAAGAAGTCATCACCTATTTTTACGCCGCGATAGATGGTGACAAAACTATGAAGCACGGCGTTGCGCCCAATCACCGCCTCTTCGTCCACGTAGCAGTACGGCCCGATATGCGCGCCTTCGCCGATCCTGGCGCTTTTCGAGATGATGGCTGTCGGGTGAATCCCCGGCGCATAGCGAGGTGGTTGATAGAAAAGCTCTAGGGCTTGCACGAACGCGGCATAGGGAGCCGGGGAGCGCAACGCTGCTAGCGCCGGCAACGACGTCTCTCGATCCATCGCAACTCCTTCTTCGACGAGAACCGCTGAGGCGCGCGTCGTCTTCAGCAGCGGTGCGTAACGGCGATTTGCGAGAAATGTTAGCTGCCCCGCTTCGGCAAATTCAATTCCCGCCACCCCGCGAATCTCGAGTTCCGGCGGACCTTCCAAGCGGCATCCCAATTTTTGCGCAACTTCAGCGAGTTTCATGAAGGGGCTCCTCAGTTTTTGCGGCGCGTTTGTGGGGCTCAATGCGAGTCTCGCACAGGCCAAAGAGGGAAGTACAGCCGGCCGGAGAACCTACTCGTTGAAGAGTCGCGGTTGCGAAGCGGCGGCTGCTGCTGCGGCCGGTTTCCGTCGCGCAATGCCCACGACGCCAAGAACGGTCACTTCCGTGAGCGCGGCACGCGGAACAAAGATCCGGTCTGTCGAAGAGTTCAGGTCCGGCGTCGTGATTTGCAGCCCGTTATCTAGGAGTGACAGCAAATCGTTGGGCACGACGCCTTCCAGCGTTTCCCCGTCGTTGTAACGCAGCTTTACCCACAATCCGTCCAGTTTTGGCCGGCTCAGGAACGCCTTGCGCTCCGGCTCGAAGTCGTCGGAAAACTCTCGCACAAAGTAGACCGACCGCACCCGAGCCAGCGGGATCTCCACGTGTTCCCCATCGGGCGTCAGCAGGTCGATAGGATCGGCCTGTCCAAGCCGACCAGGGTTCAGGTAGCCGCGCAAAGGTTTCTTGTCGGCGAGCACAACAATGACCTTCTTGTGCGTTGAGGCTGGGGTTTTGGTTTTCAAAATTCCGCGATTCCCGGTCCGGACGGCCCAGATTTGCCAATCGTCAAAATGTATGTTATGTTAAGCACGTTTTTCCTGTCAAGTTATTGTTTTCATTAGGGTTAGGGCCCCGGAGCACCGCCCTTTGACCGATAAAAAGCATATCCTCAAATCGGCGTCGATCATCTCCATGGTCACTGTCGCTAGCCGCATCCTCGGCTACGTCCGCGACCAGCGCATTACCCTCCTGCTAGGCACCTCGTTCGCCGCCGATGCCTACGTCCTCGCCTATCGTATACCTAATCTGTTTCGCCGCCTCGTCGCGGAAGGCTCGATGACGGCCTCGTTCATCCCAGTTTTTACCTCCTATATGCGGGAGAAGTCCAAGGAAGAGGTTTGGGACTTTGCCAACAAACTGTTCTGGACGCTCTCTCTGGTCGTTGCCGTAATCACCGTACTGGGAATTGTTTTTTCCCCCTCCGTTGTACATCTGTTTGCCGGGAAGAATGTCGCGGGCATCCAGGCGGTAGAGTTGAACCGAATCATTTTTCCCTATCTTTTTTTCATAGCCCTGGCTGCTCTGGCCATGGGCATTTTGAATTGTTTCCACCAATTCGGCCTGCCAGCGGCAACTCCCATCCTCCTGAATCTGGCCACCATTGCTTTTACGTTCTCCGTGGTCCGAAGGTATTTCAAAGATTCCGCCACCGCCATTGTCGTGGGCGTGCTTGTTGGGGGTGTTCTGCAGTTCCTGATTCAAGTCCCCTCGCTGGTTCGAAAAGGCATGAAGTTCAAATTTGGAGTTTCCTTCTCGCACCCGGCGATCCGAAGTGTGGCGAGCTTAATGATTCCGCGTCTTTTTGGGATCGGCATTGGGCAGATTAATCTCTTCGTTGACACGCGTTTCGCAACCGCTGCGGGGATGCCTGAAGGCAGCCTCGCGGCGCTGTACTTGGCGGATCGCGTGATGGAGCTCGTCTTAGGAGGCTACGCCATCGCGGTTGCTACTGCCATTTTGCCCATGATGTCCCATCAAGCTGCTGAAAAAGACTATGAATCATTGAAGAAAACACTAGCATTCTCCGTGCGCATCGTGGCCTTCATCACGATTCCAGCGGCGCTCGGCCTGATGATTCTTCGAGAGCCCATCATTCGCGTGCTTTTTCAGCACGGCGAGTTCATTGCGTCTTCCACGCGCCTGACAGCCAGGGCGCTTCTGTATTACGCCATCGGCCTTCCGGCCTTGGCCACGGTGAAGCTGGTCGTTCCCGCGTTTTATTCCACTCGCGATACCAAGACGCCCGTGATTATTGCTTCCATCTCGCTAGTACTGAACGTCGTTCTGAACGTCGTCTTTTTGGAATTCTTCTTTAAGCGTGTTCAGAACGGCGGTCCGGCGCTCGCCACGGCTCTGGCGACCTTCTTCGATTTCTTCGCGCTCTTTATCATTTTTCGCCTCCGCTACGGTCCGATGGGAACCATGGATATCTTCCGTTCTTTTTTCAAGATTTCTCTTTGCGCCAGCATCATGGGCGTGGCTTGCTGGTTCGGGAATTACTACACCGGGTTCGCCATACACTCGAGATTCCTTGTGCAACTTTTCATTTTCGCTGGACTCATCATCGGAGCTACGGCTCTCTATCTCGGCCTCGCCTGGCTCTTCCGCTGCCATGAAATCGAGGAAGTCTATGGAATTGCCACGCGGCGCACGGCTGGCGCCGGCGCTGGTGACGGATACGTGGGGAGCTGATGGAAATTTCTGCAACCATTTCGTCATTTTTGACGCACGTGCGGGTGGAGAAGGGCCTCTCCTCCAACACGGTATCCGCCTATCGCCGCGATCTCGTGAAATTCGATGAATTTGCCCGTAAGCGCAAACTCACTCTTGAAGCTGTTAGCCGCGACGATCTGGTTGATTTTCTTGCCGGTCTCTATCGCCAAAAACTTGAGAGCAAGACGGTGGCGCGCCATCTTGTCAGCATGCGCAATTTTTTCCGTTTCGCGCAGATCCAAGACCTAATTGCCGAAGATCCCTCGGTGAATCTCGAATCACCAAAGATCCGGCGCAACCTACCCGGCTATCTTCGTCTCGAGGAAGTCGAGCGCGTGCTGAACCAGCCCGATGTGAAAACCCCTATCGGTTTGCGGGACCGCGCCATGCTTGAAGTTTTGTATTCCACAGGTTTGCGTGTGTCAGAGCTGATTGGTCTCCGCATCACCGACCTCGATGCCAAGGTTGGCTGTGTCCGTTGCATCGGCAAAGGCGACAAGGAACGCATCGTTCCTGTCGGCAAAAAGGCGGTCGCCATCGTTGAAAAGTATCTCCGCGATGCCAGGCCCAAGTTGCTCGGTAGAGTCACCGGCAATCCGGCGTTGTTCGTGAATCGCCGCGGCGCGCCGCTCAGCCGCGTCGGGGTTTGGAAGATACTCTCGGCCTATGGCCGGCTTGCCGGGATGCGCATGGCGCTTACACCTCACATGCTGCGGCACAGCTTTGCCACGCATTTGCTCGAACGCGGCGCGGACCTCCGCTCCGTCCAGCTCATGCTCGGCCACGCGGACATTTCTACCACTCAGATTTACACCCATGTTGTCGAGGAGCGGTTGAAGCAGATTTACAAAGCGCATCACCCGCGTGCATAGCGCGGCAGGCCAGGAACACTCATTGCGGGTGCCTCCGCGGCAGCCGGCGCGGACACCCTGAAGCAGAAGGAGCGCAATGCCAGACTATATGTTCTTGTTGGAAAGCCGGCTCTCGCCGGAACAACGCGCCGTGATGTTGCGCGTGCAGGAACTCGCCGCTGCACTCGGTTTCAACGTCTATTTGACGGGTGGAACCGTCCGCGACCTCGTTACCGGCGCTTCGTTGCGCGATCTTGATTTCACCGTGGAGGGTAATCCCTCGAAGATCGCTCACGAACTGGAAAAAGGCGGCGCCAAAATCCTGTCTGAGGATGAAAGGTATCGCCATGTCGAAGTTCTCTTCGGCGGCGACTGCGAAGGCAGCATTTCCGCCGCGCGCGATGACCATTATGTCCGTCCCGGGACGCGCCCCGAGATTCGCTGGTCCACCATCATGGAAGATTTGCGTCGCCGCGATTTTTCCCTTAATGCCATCGCCATTTCGTTGAACCCCGCTTCGCGCGGCTTGCTGCTCGATCCCACAAACGGTTTGTCCGATATCGAGCGCGCTGAAGTGCGGGCGCTTACCATTCATAGCTTCACCAACCAGCCGGTCCGCTTGCTGCGGGTATTGCGCTACGCGGCACGCATGGGATTCAAGATTGAGCAACGGACTCAGGAATGGTTTGACCTGGCCATCGAACGCAAGCTGCAGGAAACCATCACGCCGGAAGACGCCGGTGAAGAGCTCCGCGCCGTGGCTCGGGAGGAACGCCCCACCGTCGTGCTGAAGGAATGGGAAGAACACGACCTGCTGAAGGCCGTCAATCCGGTGCTGGCGAAAAAACATCCCGCTTATGACGCCATCAATCGCCTGATGAAGGTGCGGGAAGATCTATTCACTGCGGGATTCCGTCCGCGTCTCGCCGCCCCCATGCTCCTCGCCGTTCTGGGAAAATTAAAGGATCGGGAATTGGCCAACGTTCTCTCCAAGGCCGGATTCCGTTCCGCCGAATCGGAAGCCGCTCTCGGGTTTGAGGAAGAAGCGTTGGACGCCCAGAAGGAACTCGTTGGGCGCAAAATGAAGGCTCCGGTCGATGCTTTTCATTTTCTTGAGAAGCTTCCGCTCGATCAGATCGCTTATTTGATGGCCGAGTCCAGTAACTCGGCTGCGCTTTCCAAAATCCGCGCCTTTCTGAACAAGTGGCGCCCCGTTCGTAACGCTCTTCCCGTCGTGGCCACGGAACTCGAGGCCTTGGGTATGGTTCGTGGCGCAAAGTTCGACCAGATCGTCGAACAAGTCTTCGCCATGCAGCTCACCGGTCGCGGCAAGACCAAGGAAGAGCGAGAAAAAATCCTGCGCAAGCTCTCCGGCATCAAGGAACCGCCGAAGAAGAAAGAAAAGGAAAAGAAGCCTGCAAAGGGCACTGACAAAGTACACGCCGCCGCCGCGATGGGCGACGCTGCCCATAAGAAGCACGCCGCCGCAAAAATCGAGGCGAAACATGCCGCCAAGGGGAAGCCCTCTGCTTCCAAGCCCCCTGCGAAGCACGCCGCGCATGCATCTCATGGCAAACGTGCCGCCTCCGGCAAGAAGAGCCACGGCCGCAAGTAGCGCTACGCGTCAAGTTGAGGCTGCGAGCAACACCAGCAATGGTTAAACAGTAAGAATTCGATTGCCTCTTATGCTTGTTTAGGCATAATATGTCGATGTCGCCTGATTTGGCCAGCATTAAGCCGACGGTTTGGATCGGCAGCGCCAAGGCGGACCTCCGCGCTTTTCCAGAGGAGGTCAAGGACTCGATAGGTTTTGCACTCTACGTTGCCCAGCAGGGCGGAAGGCACATCGGCGCAAAACCGCTCCGAGGCTTTGGCGGCGCGGGGGTTTTGGAGATTATTGAGGACCATCTCGGTGACACATATCGCGCTGTCTACACCGTGCGGTTGGCTGGCCGCGTGTACGTGCTCCACGCTTTCCAGAAGAAATCGAAGACCGGAATTCAAACGCCGAAAGCCGAAATCAACTTGATAAAGTCGCGCCTCAAGCGAGCCGAGGAAGAACACTCGGCATGGCTGGAACGGCGCAAAGGAACGAAAGAGCATGGCTAAAGCAATCGAAGTCGAAGAAGGAAGCGGCAATGTCTTCGCCGACCTAGGACTGCCAAATCCGGAAGAGCGTCTCGCTAAGGCTGGACTTGCATTTCGCATTGCCGGAGTCATTCGGTCACGCCGGCTCACTCAGGCAAGTGCAGCCCGTATCCTAAAGATCGACCAGCCAAAGATCTCTCGACTGCTGCGTGGACAGCTTTCTGGTTTTTCGGCCGAACGGCTCATGCAATTCCTTACGTTACTTGGCCGCGATGTTGAGATTGTCATCAAGCGTGCGCCGCGCTCCCGGCGGGTGGGCCGCCTCCGTGTCGTTGCCACGGCGTGAGCAATGGTGCTGGTTCAACAGTTCACCGGCCACCTGTGGGAAACCTCAGAATGCGTAATGCAATTCTCTTAATAGAGTTCTAAAATGGAGTTCCATGGGCCAGCCGCAGTTCGTTCATCTTCACGTTCACACCGATTTCAGCCTGCTCGATGGGGCTTGCGAAACCACCGAGCTCCTGGATGAAGCGTCCCGCCAGAAGATGCCCGCCGTGGCCATCACCGACCACGGCAATCTCTTCGCCGCCGCCAATTTCTTCTATGAAGCCAGCAAGCGCGACGTTAAGCCCATCATCGGCTGCGAAGTCTACGTGGCCAAAGGCAGCCGTCACGATCGCGGGGAAAAGACCAATGCCGGCAATGGCCAGGATCGCGGCGATGCCGAACCCGGCATGCGCGGTTCGAATCACCTCGTGCTCCTCTGCGAATCACTCGAGGGCTATCACAATCTAATCAAACTGGTTTCCGCCGGCTTTCTCGAAGGCTTCTACTACCGCCCGCGCATCGACTACGACTTGCTTTCCAAACACAGCAAAGGCTTGATCGCGCTTTCGGCTTGCCTCCGCGGCCCGGTGACGGAAGCGGTCGTGGATCAGAAGTATGACCAGGCGCGCGAGAATGCTTACCGTTTGCGCGACCTTTTCGGCAAGAACAATTTCTTCCTCGAAATTCAGGATCAGGGATTGCCGATCGAAAAAGACGTCAACCGCGAACTGGTCCGTCTTTCGAAAGAGACCGGTATTCCGCTCGTCGCCACCAACGATTGCCATTACCTCCATCACGAAGATGCTCACGCTCAGGAAGTGCTGCTCTGCATCCAGACCGGCAAGACCATGAGCGACACCAATCGCATGAAGTTTCAGACGGACCAGTTTTATTTCAAGTCTGCCGCTGAAATGGCGCAGGTTTTTGGAGAGATTCCGGAAGCGCTCAGCCGCACGGTGGACATTGCCGCACGCTGCAACGTCAAAGTCGAGCGCATCCCTAATCCGTTCCCCGAGTTCAAAGTCCCCGAAGGGCATACTTCCGCGAGCTATTTTGAATCCGTGGTGCGTGAAGGATTCGCCGCGCGCGTCCCACAGTTAGAGCGACAGGCGAAACAGGGATTGCTGCGGAGTTCCCTGGCCGAGTACGAGCAGCGGCTGACTTCTGAAATCGAAATGATCAAGAAGATGCGCTATGAGGGCTACTTCTTGATCGTTTGGGATTTTATCCATTACGCGCGTGCGCAAGACGTTCCCGTGGGGCCGGGGCGCGGTTCGGCCGCCGGCAGCCTCGCAAGCTACGCCCTGCGCATCACCGACGTCGACCCTTTGCAGTATAACCTGCTCTTCGAGCGCTTCTTGAATCCCGAGCGCGTTTCGATGCCCGATATCGATATCGATTTCTGCATGCGCCGGCGCGGCGAGTTGATCGAATACGTGACGCAAAAATACGGCCGCGCAAACGTAGCGCAGATCATCACCTTCGGAACCATGGCTGCGAAAGCTGCCGTCAAGGACGTTGGCCGCGCCATGGACATTCCCTATGGCGAAGTCGACAAGTTGGCCAAGCTTATTCCCACGACCCTTGGCATCGAATTGAAAGATGCTTTGGATGAAGCCCCGCAGCTCAAATCCGCGATCAATAGCGACGAGCGGCTCAAGGACTTGATGGCCGTGGCGTTGCGCCTGGAAGGATTGTCGCGCCACGCCTCCACCCATGCGGCAGGCGTCGTCATCTCGCCGCGGCCGCTAACTGACATCGTTCCGCTCTACAAGTCAAACCGCGATGAAATTACGACGCAATACGACATGAACGCGCTGGAGCGCATCGGCCTTCTGAAAATGGATTTTCTTGGCCTGACCACGCTCACTGTTCTTCACGACACCGTCCAGATGATTCACCAGAACCGCGGCGCGAAAATTGACATTGATAATCTCGCCTTGGATGACGTAGAAACCTACAAGCTCTTTGCTCGCGGAGAAACGACCGCGATCTTCCAGTTCGAATCACACGGTATGCGCGATATCCTCCGCCGCTACCAGCCGACCCGTATCGAGGATCTCACTGCTCTCAATGCGCTCTATCGCCCGGGCCCCATTCAGGGCGGCATGATCGATGATTTTATCAACCGCAAACAGGGCAAGACGAAGGTCAGCTACGAGCTCCCGCAGTTGAAAGACATCCTCGAGGAAACGTACGGCGTCATCCTTTACCAGGAGCAGGTGATGCAAATCGCCAATCTCCTGGCCAGTTTTTCACTCGGGGAAGCGGACATTCTTCGCCGGGCGATGGGCAAAAAGAAGAAAGAAGAAATGGCTGCGCAGCGCGCCAAGTTCATGACCGGGTGCGCTACAAATAAAATCCCAGAGAAAAAAGGTGAGCGTATCTTCAACCTTATGGAGGAGTTTGCCGGGTACGGCTTCAACAAATCTCACTCCTGCGCCTACGCCTTGCTTGCTTATCAGACGGCTTATCTGAAAACGCATTATCCTGTCGAATTCATGGCCGCCCTCCTCACTTCCGAAGCAGGCAACACCGAAAAAGTAGTGAAGTACATCAATGAAGCCCGTGGCATGAGTATTTCGATTCTTCCGCCCGACGTGAATGAGAGCGATCTCTACTTCACGCCCGTCAGCGAATCTATTCGCTTCGGTCTTGCCGCGATCAAGAACGTTGGTGAGAATACCGCCAAGGCGATTCGTGAATCGCGGCTCAGCCAGGGAGAATTTAAATCGCTCTATGATTTCTGCGAACGCATCGAATCACGCTTTCTGAACAAGCGCGTGTTTGAAAGCCTCATTAAATCAGGCGCCGTTGATTCACTCGGTCCGCGTGAATCCATGCTGGCATCAGTGGATGACGCGGTCGCCGCCCTGCAACGTGCTTCCCGCACGCGCGAATCCGGCCAACATGGATTATTCGGAACCGCTGCCGCCCCCGCGCCCATGCCATTTGAATTGCGCGAAGCTGCCCCCTGGAGCGAGGAAGAACGCCTTGCCAGCGAATACGCCATGCTTGGTTTTTATGTTTCCGGCCATCCACTGGAGAAATATGCTTCCCGCCTGGTGGACATGAAAACAGTTTCTCTCGATCAGATCGAAGGCCAGCGCAACGGAAAAGAGATCACCGTTGCCGCGTTGATTGTGGGTACGCGTCCCATGCGTTCGAAAAAGGGCGCGCGCTGGGGAATCTTCACCATTCAGGATATGACCGGCGTGCAGGAACTTCTCGCCTTTCCGGAGAGCTTTGCGCGCCTCGAACCAGTCTTGAAGCCTGGCAATCCGCTGCTCCTGAAAGTCCGAGTGCAAGTAGAAGAAGCAGGCACTCGGCTGTCGCTCCAAGAGGCACGCAGGCTGGACGAACTCGCTGAGCGCGCCTCATCCAGCGAGCTTCGTGTTCGAATCGAAATGCAATCCACGAACGAAGATGCCCTCGACCGCCTTGAAGACTTGTTCACCGCCTCGCCTGGATCTTGCCAGGTTGTTTTTGAGTTGTGCTCCCCGGATGGTTCCGTGGCCATACTGCAAGCGCAGCAGCGCGTGAAAAACACTCCCGAATTGGTGGAAGCCATCCGTGAAATCTGCGGCAATCCGGCCGTTCGAACGGTGCCCGAATGAGCGCAAAAGAAAAGAACAAACCCGGCGCGCCGCCAGCGGCTCATTCGAAAGAGACCGAACGGCAAAAGGAAATCGAGCGCCTGGAAAAAGATGTCGAAGAGTTGCGCCACCTCGCCGGCGACGCTGACGCCGACGCCGAACTCGAACGCATCCGCGAGCAAGTATCGGAATTGCGCCGCGAATTTTACACTCACCTCGGCCCCTGGCAGCGCGCGCAGATCGCTCGGCACCAGCAGCGTCCTTATACATTGGATTTTATTGGTTTGTTGTTCACGGATTTTATCGAACTGCATGGCGACCGCGGATATGCTGACGATAAAGCGATGATCACGGGATTGGGAAAATTTCATGGGCGGCCGGTGGCCATCATCGGGCATCAAAAAGGGCGCGACATGAAGCAGCGGCTAATGCGCAATTTTGGCCAGCCGAAACCGGAGGGTTACCGCAAAGCGCTACGTATCATGCAGTTGGCGGCGAAATTTGGGCGGCCCATTTTTACGTTTATCGATACACCGGGGGCATACCCGGGAATTGATGCGGAGGAGCGCGGACAGGGCGAAGCGATTGCGCGAAATCTGCGGGAGATGGCGCGGTTGCCGGTGCCGGTGATCGTCACAGTAACCGGGGAGGGCGGCTCGGGCGGGGCGCTGGCGATTGCCATCGGCGATCGCGTGAATATTCTGGAGAACAGTTTTTATTCGGTGATTTCGCCGGAGGGCTGCGCTTCGATCATCTGGCGCGATTCGACGAAAGCGGAAACCGCCGCGGCGGCGATGAAGATTACGGCCAAGGATTTGAAAGAGTTGGGCATTGTGGACGAAATCGTGGAAGAGCCGGAAGGCGGGGCGCACACCGACTTTGAAGCGGCGGCGCGGTTCCTGGATGAAGTGCTGGACAGGCAATTGGTGGCACTGACGAATCAGCCGATCCGGGAATTGCTGGATGCGCGGTACGAGAAGTTCCGCAAGATGGGGCAGTTCTTCGATTTGGGGAATTGACCGACATTCGTGATTTGTGACTCGTGTTCTGTAGCTCACGGAAGGGGAGAGGAAGTCCTCAGGCCTCCCGACCCGGTCGGGATAAATTCCGGCCTGAGCTACAGGTCGTAAGGGCGATTTCTGGTTAACCATAACACCCCCACTCCCCCCGGTTTTTTGTAAGTGTCACATCTAAGGGACTTGGCTTAAATTTTGCTGAGGTGTAAGTCTTTTGTTGCAACACTTGCGGGAAGGTCCATAAGTGTTGCAGGTAGAGGACTTACGGGGATGGGGAACGTCTGCACGTCGAAACGCCTGAAGGTCGGAACGTCGGGGATACACTCTCCCCCCACTGTTTTTGAAACGATATGATATTAAAAGGGTAGAGGGTGGGGGTCGGTAAACGATATGAGAGGAAAGGATTTAGGGGATCCTTCGGCTATGCTCTGGACAAGTGTGGGATAGGGAGTAGGAGTTAGGCCAAGAAGGGAATTCAGAAATCGGCGGGGATGGGATGCGACGTACACGGGAGAGAATAGCACACCTTAATGAAGATGTTAAGTGTTCTGCAGTGAACGGTCGAAAATGATGGTCGAACGGCTATTAGGGCGGTTGGATGGTTCCGTGGATGCGAGAGGAATGAGAGAGAGCAACGTCAAAACCCCCACGCTTCAAAAACCGAAGCATGCGGCACCCCCTCTCATTTCAACATTCTAAGAGCCCGCCACCCTCTATGACGGCGTCGGCTCTGTCAAGAGACACTTAGACTGTGCGCGCCGCAAGGGCTCGTTTTTTCTTCTTCCCTAAAAGAATCTTTTCTCTTTCCTGCATTTCGACCAAGGCTCGCTTCGTGAATCCAGCGGT